>CAYUYB010000512.1:0-1521 GCA_964449025.1 uncultured Desulfobacteraceae bacterium | reverse complement strand
ACCAGCCCGGGAGATCCGGAACGAAGAAAAGGGACATGTCTTCGCTCAGAGCCATTGTTTTCAAGAAGACCTGTGACCTCAGGACGTAATAATCTACGCCATATGGCCCATGGGGTTCTCTTTGAAGCGGCGAACTCGTTTATGCGCACTGATTCCGCACAAGATAATACGTGGGCGGGCGGGTACCTTTTTCCACAGCCGGCCCCATTTGAGATCCTTGTATCTATCTCATAGGTCCTCCGCCCGCCTGACCAAGATCCCGGTTCACCGGGGGGTGGCACCATGCATAATTGGCTTGCTATTGATGCCTTCGCCGCGTATAAGAGAATCCCATGGGCCATTACAGATCACGGCCATTGTTTTCAAGACGACATGTATTAGCATTCAAGGGTGCGAGGGTTCCAGTGAAAATATTCAAAACAAAATAATCAACGCTTAACCGCTTGACCCCTAGAACCCTTGGACCCTTATTTACTTGTTTACATACTCATTAACCGAATCAACCAAAAGGCTACATGGTTATTATTTATAGGCATGATGCGGTTTACTTCATTATAGATTATGGATTTCACGCAAGGAAACGAGGAGCAAGAACTTATGAGAAAAAAAATAATGAAAGTCTTGATAAAGTATTTTCTTAACGGCCTGTTATTCTTAATCCCTATCATACTTACTGTAGTGATTATTAGTAAAATCCTTACAGCCTGGGATAAAACGGCAGGAAAGATATTTTTCTCTGAAATCCCCGGGGTCCCTTTAGTAATGAGTATCGCGGTTATTATCCTCATCGGTTATATGGCATCCTGGTGGTTGAGTACAAAGCTGCTGGATTACATAGACCGAATATTCAATAAAGTGCCTTTTGTCCAGTTCATTTACGGCATCATAAAAGACACATTGACCAGTCTGTTGGGTGAAAAGAAGGCGTTCAGCAGAGTCGCGGTTATTAAGCTCCCCGGAACAAACATCAAAGTGCTGGGGTTCGTGACATCGGACGAGCTTTCCAATATAGGATTTAAGGACCATGTGGCCGTTTATGTCATGCAGTCAATGCAATGGGCGGGCAATACCCTGCTGGTGCCCAAAGACGAGGTGGAAATCATTGAGGGAGTAAGGATTGAAGAGGTAATGAAATTCATCGTCTCGGCAGGCGCGGTTTCATCAACCAGAAACAATGTCATCCCTTGAATATACCCTATTCATCTCCCTTTGCCGTCTTTTCCAGCTTCTCTATCTGGTCCCTGTACCCCAAGACCACGACCGTATCACCGTAATCTATGCGTTCCACGGCTGAAGGGTTGTATATATAGAACTGATGACCCTGTTTCCTTATCGCAATTATGTTTAACCCGCACTCTTTCGGAAGATCTATCTCTTTCAAGGAACGCCCGCAAAGCCGGGAATTACGCGAGACGATCACCTCCGAAACCATCAGTTTGGTATCAACATTGTGCAGGAGTTCGTCAAGAAACTCAGTGGCATTAGGCCGCACTATTTCCGAGACAAGCCGGAGACCGCCCA
>CAYUYB010000511.1:0-1522 GCA_964449025.1 uncultured Desulfobacteraceae bacterium | reverse complement strand
ATAATATCAAAAAATGGCTTAGGGAGGAGATCCCTGATTTTGATGAGGAGTTCTCAGATTTCATAAAATAGACTATGGACTTAAAGATCCATGAAGCAAGTCGCAACGCCATGCTGTTTCCGAGGCACTTGATTACTATGAACCAACATGCCAAGACAAAAACCTGTTTTCATAAACTGACGGGCTTTACGGCCCCTGTGCTCCTTTCCTGCTTTCTCTCCTGTGCCGCGGCAGGGAAAAATCCCCCCGCCATGGAGCCCATTATATCCTTGGAGGAGACCGATCAAGCAGCGTTGGAGCCGGAGACCGCCGACAAGGATGCCGGGTCGCTTGAGAAAATCGAAAGGCTTGACCAGGAAACATATATGAACTTTATCTTGGCATCCCTCAGCATGATTCAGGGCAATTATATAGAAGCGAAGGAATACCTTTCCGCGGTCATGGAGACGGATCCTGATTCAGTGCATCTCAACAGAAAAATGGCCATCCTCCTGCAAAAATTAGGGGATTCCACAGGAGCAATCAAGCAGGCCCAAAGATGCGTGGAAATCAACCCCCACGATATTGAATCCCACATGCTCCTCGCAGACCTGTACTTTCTTTCCGGTGACAGGCAATCGGAACAAAAGGAGTATGAAACCATCCTTGAAATCGAGCCTGGTCAGGAGCGAATAAGGTTAATACTGTCAATTACACTTATTAGAAAGGGCCTCTTTGATCAAGCCATGTTCCATCTTGACGAATTGATAAAACAGAACCCCGGGCTGGTTATCGCCTATTATTACAGGGGAAGGATATACTTAGAAACCGGCGACTATGAGAAAGCGGAAGAGGAATATCTTCATGCCCTCGAATTAGATGACACCACCGAACCGGCCCTTTTTGACCTGGCCAGTATTTATCAGATGGAAAACCGCTTTGAACAAGCGGCCGAGCTATATAAAAAGCTGTTGAAACTCTATCCTTCTAATCGAGTCGCCAAAGAACAGCTCTTAGGCCTATACGCCAGGCTGGGGCAGGAAGAAAATGCGCGGAAGCTTATAGAGGATATAGAGAGAGAATCCGAACCTGGAGATCTTATAAGACAGACCCTGGGTCTGTATTATCTGGGACAGGGCAGGCTTGCCGAATCCATTGTCGAGCTGGACCTTATCGTGACGACATGGCCCAGAGACTTTAAATCAAGATATTACCTCGCCCTTGCCTACGAGGAATACGGACAACCTCAAAAGGCGCTCGAGCATTATGGAATGATTCCGGAAGAAACAGAGTTCTTCGTCAATTCCCGGATACACATGGCCTACATTCTGGATGAAATGGGAGAATATAATGAAGCGGTTAACGTCCTTAAAAACGCTATTGAAGTTGATGCAAAAAACGTTGATCTGCATTTGATGCTGTCTTCCATCTTTGATGCCAAAAAGGAATACGGCAAGGCCATGGAGGTAATAGAAAATGGCTTGAAACACCAAGGTAAAAACACGGAGCTTCTATTTCGACTCGGTGTCATGCTGGACAAGAC
>CAYUYB010000510.1:0-1528 GCA_964449025.1 uncultured Desulfobacteraceae bacterium | reverse complement strand
AGGCATAGTACCATTGCCAAAAATAAATTGTCATATCCATGAAAAGCAAATATTATTAGATAAAAAAACACTCCAAGGATGAACCCTGTGATAAGTTCAGCTTTAAGGTCCATTTGATACCCCTTTCTTTCTTGAAGATACAAAGATGATTATGATTATCAACAAGAAGAATCCGCATTGTAGCTTGCGGACAATAGAGGCCATCCTCCTTTAACTTTTTTGAAAGATCACGAACGGGAAGCTGAAATTCCTCAACTTTGTCATCACCCTTTTTAATCTCGAGAATGCCGGAGAAAAGAGATACTGATCGTCCCCAGGAGACTATCGTTCCACCGCCATCTAAAAACAGCATCAAATTCTCCTTGCCTTTTTCCCCTATCCCCTTTGTATATTCAGGTGGATATCCGGAGAGATATTCCCTTTTACCAGCCTTTCTCTTGCCATTTACAAGTATGGAACTGCTCCTGTCCGGGAAGATAACAAGATCAAATTTATCTCCCAAATCAATGTCCTTAAACTCGCCTGGATGGATGACCCTGTAGGGTATATTATAGGAATCAAACACAAACCGTGTCCATCCGGCATCCATATCATGAAACCAGGTTTCCACAAGCGCTATCTTCGGCAATTGTAATTCTGTTTTCTTTATATCAGTAACCCTATCCGCGAAAACGGGGTTAGTTTTTAAGGAATTTAAAAGATTGTCTATTTCATTTTTCTTTACCGAATCATTATAAATCAGGAAGCTCCCTTCACAGGCCACGTCCGCGCCATTATTATACGGCTCGTCGACGCGCCATACATCAAGCCCGAGGTCACAGGCCTTAAACGCCGCTTTGTAGCTCTCGTTATTGTTAGCCGGAAGGATTAGAGCCTCAAATTCGGAGGGCTTCTTTTTAAATAGCAAAAAGGGAGCCTTAACTCTGACAAGTTCTTCCTCAAGCTCTCTGGATCGTTTATCTATCTCAAAAGACTTTACCCCCCTCTGGAGAGGGAGAGACCAGCTCGTAATATCATAAGGCCTTATCACCTTCCCTCCCGGGGTGTAGTGACGTACCGGAAAATGCTGGCGCTCCATGACCTCCTTAATAAAGGGCCTGAATGGCTGCGATAGTGAAATCACTATACTCCCGGAATCATAATTCCGCCCATCTATAACAATATTCGAATCAAGCCGGTGTACATTGACTCCGTGTTCCAGCATCAAATTAACAAGATTGATCAACGCGCTGCTGTCATGCTGTTTTCCCGGCAAAATGTAATAATAAGGCGGCTGTGATAGCCCCTTCTTGACCTCATTCCGGCACAGATCATTCCTGAACCGGAGAATATCCCCACGGTAAATAGAACAGGTTTTTATCACCGACATCGTGGAAACAATCTCGTACTGAACAATATCGGAGAGCCGCCACCATCCCCCCTCCCATGGAAGAGGCATATTTATACTCTTCTTATACTCTGAAAGTCCCTTGCCAACCACGCTAAGTTCATCCGGCTCAACATAAACAGGCGTCGCGTGCTTGGCGCT
>CAYUYB010000509.1:0-1540 GCA_964449025.1 uncultured Desulfobacteraceae bacterium | reverse complement strand
CCCTGCTGGCCTCCTCTTTGATCCTGTCAACTGTTTTCATGAGTGCTGGAAAGACATTATCTCGAATATCACCTCCTACAGCCACGAAAACGATCTCTTCTCCCACCTGGAGGTGGCCATCATTGGTTTTAACCAATACTTCAAATATACCAGATAAGCTTTTGATATCACTTATAATATTATCGATTATCTTCTGATCATGGACAATCTCAATCCCCATAATCTTTCTCTTATTTCGGGCTACCTCCCTTACAATCCCCAGGTGGCTTGCTATCATGCCCATCCTGCGATAATCCGGATGGGCGCGTACTCTATCTAAGATTCCCGACACATCCATTTTATTCTCCTCCATTATTATCCGAGTCAAGATTAAACAATTTTCTGGTTATATCCAGGTAAAGATCCTTAGAACTTCTGTCCGCCTTGCTTTTCAGGACACGGATAAGGTCATCTACCATCTTGTCGGAGATAGATATGGTAAGGGCCTCTATTCCCTTTATCTGTGACGGATTCAGGTCTCCCAGTGTGGATAAACTCTTTTTCATTTCAGACTTTCTTAGAGACTCTACCTTGTTTTTTAGAGATATAATCGTGGGAACCACATCAAGGCTTTTCAACCATTTTTCAAACCTTATCACTTCCTCGTGAACGATACGTTCCGCCTTTATGGCCTCTTCTTTCCTTTGCTCGGTATTATCCTTGACGATTTCTTTTAGATCATCGATATCATACACATATATGTTTTCCAGATCATTTACACTCGGTTCCACATCCCTGGGCACGGCTATATCGATAAAAAACAACGGCCGGTTCCTCCGTTTCCTGAGGCAATTTCCGACAAGCTCACGGGTTACCACAAAATCCATCGAAGCGGTTGAGGTTATTACAATATCCATCTCCACAAGATACGAAGCTATCTCTTCGAAAAAAACAGCCTTTCCTTTAAACATATCGGCAACTTGGACGGCCTTCTCAAAACTTCTGTTGGCCACGATAAGAGTCCTGACGCCGTTCCCCATAAGGTGCCTCGCGGCAAGTTCCGCCATATCCCCCGCCCCTATCAAAAGCACCTTCCGACCCTCCAGGCCGGAAAATATCTTCTTGGCAAGTTCCACTGCGGTGGAACTTATGGACACCGCTGATTCTGATATGCCGGTTTCTGTCTTTACCCTCTTCGCCACATGAAACGCCCTGTGCATCAGCCGGTTCAAGATTACGCCGGAAGTCTTTTCATTCACGGCAGCATTATAATAGGCATCTTTTATCTGGCCCAGGATCTGCGGTTCACCCACAACCATGGAATCAAGGCTGGCAGCCACTTTGAAAATATGTTTTATCGCTTCCGCGTCTTCATAGATATAGATATTCGAAATAAAATCCTTTTCCGGGATGTTTCCGATCCTGGACAATATCCGTAACATCGAATCCTTTGCCTGTAAAGGATTGTCCGTAGTGTAAACAACCTCCACCCTGTTACATGTAAACAAAAACAGGCCTTCCCTGATCCATTCCGACTCCCTCATATATGAAAGGGCCAGAG
>CAYUYB010000508.1:0-1550 GCA_964449025.1 uncultured Desulfobacteraceae bacterium | reverse complement strand
CGCTGAACTCAAGAGATGGAAAACAGATATCCTTAGCAAGAGCATTACCGGAAAGGGAGGTTTCAAGGAAATAATTATCCTGATAGAAGGTGACAATGTTTACAGCCGACTCAAATTTGAAAGCGGCGTTCACCGCGTGCAAAGGGTTCCAGAGACCGAGGCGCAGGGAAGAATACATACCTCGGCGGTTACCGTAGCTGTGCTCCCGGAAGCCGAGGAAGTGGACATAGAGATAAATCCCGAGGAACTCCGTGTCGACACCTTTCGCTCTTCAGGACACGGCGGTCAGCATGTTAATGTTACCGACTCAGCCGTGCGTATTACCCATCTACCCACGGGACTTGTCGTCACCTGTCAGGATGAAAAATCCCAACACAAGAACAAATCAAAGGCAATGAAGGTCTTAAGATCTAGGCTGCTCGATATGCAACAGGAGGAGCAGGATTCGAGGATCTCTGAAGAACGCAGGACCATGGTTGGATCGGGGGACAGAAGCGAGAGGATTCGCACCTATAATTTTCCTCAAGGCAGGGTAACAGATCATCGAATCGGTTTGACCCTGTACAAGCTAGAAGACGTACTACAGGGCCAGCTCGACATGATAATTGACCCTCTGATTACCTATTTCCAGGCCGAGGCGCTTAAAGGCAAAGCGTGAACACAAAAAGATGGATAATAAAAGATCTCCTAACGGTTACCACTGATTATCTCAGAGACAAAGATATCGACAACCCCCGGCTGTGTGCTGAAACTCTCCTGGCCTACCAGTTGAACATCAGCAGAATAAAACTGTATCTCGCCTTTGACCAACCCCTTGACCAATCGGATATCACCAATTACCGTTCATTAATAAAAAGACGCGTCAACAGGGAACCTACCCAGCATATTACAGGCATACAGGAGTTCCGGTCTCTGGAGTTCATGGTGGATCACCATGCCCTCATTCCGAGACCGGAGACGGAAATCCTTGTGGAACAGGCCTTGTCTATTTGCCATGATAGGATATCTATTGAAAAGTCCTGTCCCGCCATTCTGGACCTAGGTACAGGGAGTGGCGCCATCGCCATTTCTCTTGCCAAGGAGCTTCAAGGGACCGACGTATGGGCGAGTGATATCTCCAGAGAAGCCCTGACTCTGGCCCAGGTTAATTCAAAAAAGCATGGCGTGAACCATCAGATAACATTCATTCAAGGTGACCTTTTCCAACCCTTCGGCAATAACAATCTCAAGTTTGATATCATACTCTCCAACCCGCCGTACGTTGCCTCGGAGGATTACGACTCCCTTCCGCCCGAGGTTAAAGATTACGAGCCGAGGCTGGCACTTGACGGCCATGAAGGCGGGACATTTTTTATTGAAAAGATTATCATGCAAGCACCGGCTTATCTTAAGTCAGGCGGATGGCTGTTGATAGAGATGGACCCCGGTCAAACCTCAAAGTTCCTTAACATGATCAAAGATATGTCGTATTATACGGAAAAAAGGTGTATCAAAGATTACAGCCGAAAAGACAGGGTGGTCATAGCCAGAATAAAATAAACCTCATCAAA
>CAYUYB010000507.1:0-1568 GCA_964449025.1 uncultured Desulfobacteraceae bacterium | reverse complement strand
AACACGGCGTCCGCAACGCCCACCTACCGTGTGGATGTGATAGATGAACAAGCGGGACAGGTTGGACTGCTGGGCAGGATCAACGAAAACGGAAACGATAATTTCTTTGCCGTGCGTCTGAAGGTAGAAAAAGGCAAGCTGATCTCGGAAATCGAAAACCTGGTGGTACGGAATATCATGATGGGAGAGATACCCGATATCGGCGTCTCGATTGTAGTCCATGAGGAGCCGCATCCTCTTATGATGCAGGAGATACCGAAGGACAAACGTCTATCCCGGGCCGAGCTGATAAGGATCGGGAACAGCTATTTTACCGGACTGGATACCGACAATGACGGGGCCGGTGTTTCATTTGATCCAAAGTGCCAGCGCCGTGAAAACGCCATTATAACGGCCAACAATCCGGACGCGGCAGAAGGGTCCATTGCGGGGATGGATTGCAAGGCGCAGTTTGATACGGGATTTTCCGTGATCGTGACGGATATAAGAGAGCGTCGTTTTATCGCTGATCCTGTTACCGGCCTCGCCTTTGCCATGGGCTATTTCGACCACGACGGGGCCGTAAACGAGTCCCTTACACAACCTTATTCCTTAACAATCGGGGAGATCTTCAAGATAATGGATGGCAAGATACGACAGATCGAAGCTGTATTGATGATCGTACCGTATGGCATGGAATCCGGCTGGTAGGGGATATAGCACCTGATACCTCTGGTTCAAGCGAGCGGCCGGAATTGATTTGACATACAAGGGAAAATCCAATACACTTCGGCCCCAAAAAGCGGGTTCTTGTGAGACAGGAGTCAATAGATGTGATCCGGACAACCCGCAAGTTTAAATAGAAGCTGCCAGCGGATACGGCGTCCACAAACAACCAGAACTAGCGGAGGCTTGAATATGGATAAGATAAAAAACTGGTCGGAGATGACCCCGCAGGAAAGACGGGAAGAGAGGTTTAAGCGGTGGCTTTCGCCTGATGTTAAATTTATCAGCCCTGAGGCCGAAGAGGCCTACAAGGTGCGAACCACCAGATTCATTAAGGCCATTAACCTGGAAGAGGCCGACCGTGTTCCCGTCCTGATGCCGGCAGGGTTTTTCGCACCTTTCTATGCCGGAAGTAACCTGAAAGAGGCGATGTATGATTATGACGAGCTGAAACGGGCGTATATGAAGTTCCTCAATGACTTTGAGATGGATACGTATCTTGGCCCCGAGCTCGTGATGCCGGGGAGGGTGCTTGAAGCCATTGGTTTCAGGCTGCAGGTCTGGCCAGGCCATGGGCTGCCGGATGATAATGAGACATATCAGTACATTGAGGGCGAATATATGAAGGCGGATGAATATGACGCCCTCATGACAGATCCGTCCGATTTCTGGTGGAGGTTATTTCTTCCCCGTATCGCAACGGCCCTGAAGCCGCTGGAGACCCTTCCTCAACTAAGTCCCATGCTGGCCATACCGATTTTCTATATCCTGCATTACGGCCGGCCGGAGATTCAGAAGGCCCTTAAGATTCTTATGGATGCCGGCACGGAAGCGAACAAGTGGATGCAGGTGGTTATGGAATG
>CAYUYB010000506.1:0-1570 GCA_964449025.1 uncultured Desulfobacteraceae bacterium | reverse complement strand
CTATACGTTAAACCTGAAGTTGATAATATCGCCGTCCTGTACCACGTATTCCTTTCCCTCAAGCCTTACCCGCCCTGCTCCCCTGGCCTCTCTGAAGTTTCCGTGTCTCTTCAGATCATCGTATGAGACGACCTCCGCGCGTATAAAACCTTGCTGCATATCCGTGTGCACCTCACCTGCCGCCTCCAGGGCCGGCGTACCCTCCCTCACAGTCCACGCCTTAACCTCATCCTCTCCCACGGTAAAAAAGGATATCAGATTCAGAAGCTTATATGACATGCCTATTAAACGGTCAAGGGCTGATTTTTCGATGTGATATCCAATGATGAATTCTTCGGCGTCCTCCTCCGGCATGGCGGCTATCTCCATCTGAATCCTTCCTCTGATTACGCACATTTCGACATCTTCAGGCGCTGACTTCCATGGAGGCATGGACTCATCCTCGTCGTCGTTATTCACAATCACAAGTTGCGGCTTGGCTGAAAGAAAGGTGAATCCTTTTAACAGGGGGCTCTCACTCAGTAAGGGCGATATCCTTAAAGGGCGGCCGCTTTCCAGGGTCTCCGCGCAGGATTTTAAGAGTAGGTATTCTTCCTCTTCCGACTTCTTGCCCCTTTTAATATCCTTTTCTATCCTTTCTATCCTTTTTTCGACCACCCCGAGATCACTGAGGATCATATCCTGTTCCAGCCGTTTGAAATCCCCTTCCGGTTCAGGGCCGGCACCCGCGGCATCAGTAAAATTGCGAACCACATGAATAAGACCTTCACATGTCCTTGCCAGATTCCAAATAACATCTTCAGAACCGGAGACCAGGTCTGAGGGCAACAGGTATTCGATCCGGGAATAGGTTGTTTTCTGCGGTTTATACATGGCACTGAGGAAATCCAACCTGTCATCCATGACCTTGACGGTGATTATCCTCTGGTCCTTTTTGGACGCCTCCCCCCTTGCCCCTGCGAGTGCGGCGAATATGGTGGATCTACCCGATTGTGGGAGCCCGATAATCCCGAGTTTCATAGAAAGACCCCTTGTAAAACCATATCTGAACCATCCAGACAGGATCTTCAAATATATCACCCCAGGCCCTGGCGGCCATGTATCTTAACGAAGCATAAGCGCTTTTTAATATTGAATCAATAATCTTCTTTAAAAAATAGGTTGACAATATAGTTTAACCATATATATTAACTATAAAGTTAAATCTAAAGATCAGGACCGCAGACATGGCGAATAAAAAATTAAGGCAAAAACAGTGTCAGTCCATCCGCAGGATACTGGAAGCGGCCATGGAGGTCTTTGCGGACTCAGGGTATGAAGGGGCGAGGGTCGATGAAATCGCCAAAAGGGCCGGGGTCAACAAGGCCATGATCTATTACAGGATAGGTGATAAAAAGACCCTCTACGAAGAGGTTATTCGTGATGTGTTCGCCGACACCGAAAAGAGGATCAGCGAGAATATCCGAGATGAACTCGCTCCCGAGGACAAATTGAGGATCTATATCGCGAATGTGGCAAAGACGATGTCCCGGCATCCTTCTTTCCCCAGGATCATGATAAGGGAGGTGGC
>CAYUYB010000505.1:0-1593 GCA_964449025.1 uncultured Desulfobacteraceae bacterium | reverse complement strand
CTCTCTGATGGCCGCCTTTTCAAGGGATTCCCCGTAATCTACAAAGCCTCCGGGGAGCGCCCACCCATAAGGCGGGTTTCTGCGCTTTATAAGCACTATTCCTCCTTCCGTTTCTATGATTATGTCAACAGTGGGAAATGGGTTTTTATATCTAAAGACTTCCTTGCCGCAGTGCGGGCACAGGATCCGATCTTTCAATTTCCTTATCCTCCTGAATAAGTATTCCTGATCCGGGAACCTTATTCCCTGTATCCGTCAGGGACCGGTCTCCCGTTCACGTAAACCTGGTTTTGTTTATCGATACCGAACAGTCCCCGGGCTATCATCTCAATGGTGGATGGGAATATCTTCCAGTCGCCGATTTCTTTAAGCCTTTCCTGATGTTCTTGAGCGACCTTCAACAGCCTGCCTCTGTCCCCCAGCAATTGCTCGAGGGGCAACGGAAGCCGGACCGGCAGAGGTTCGGAAACCATCAGGAGAGGGCCGGTATCAACCCCCTTATCCGTCAAAAGGGTTGATGAGCGGAGGACGGATTCGCCGGCGGCAATGGCTTCCAGTACGGCATGGTCACCCACATATTTTCTCTTTCCATCAGGCGCTGTTATGGAGAGGTCGGCCGGATGGACATTGATGCATCCCTCCAGAGTGGTGTAACTCATATATCCGCCAAGTGCTATTATATCTATATCAAATGCCCTTACAAGCTTGGCGGCCACGCTGTCGAATTCCTTCCTTGCCGACAGGCCCGCCGGATCCAGAATGCCCTTTTTCAAGCCCCTCAGGCGGTAGAAGGTCCTTATGTCATGGCTGAAGTAAGGGATCCCGTTCTCGCAGGCTATCTCCTCTCCCCGGCATTCGCCATCGGATCTGTCGCTGAATATGAACTCGACATGAAAGGGTGATGAGCCTCTCCCTTTTCTCAGTTCCTTTTCCCTCTGGATGAGTTTGATGATATTGGTGCCTGATCCCGACATAAAGGCGGCTACTCTCATGGGAAGTCCCTTTCTCTCGGGATCAAAGATAGGCTTGATTTTCATCTGTACCCCCGACGTACAAGGCGTTATTGGAGATGTATACCCCTTTTTAACCCTTTAGGCAACCGTATAGTGGATTGGGGGGGATTCGTTGATTGGCTAAATAGGATTAAGGATTATGGATTAGGGGTTAATTTGGTCATTGCTCGTACCGCGTCGGGTAAGGCGCAGGGCGGCCGGCTTCGCCCCTTTTACAAGCTCACAGTACTGAGTTTATTGAACGACTCATGGTCCTTAGCAAAATCGAGCGACTGTCCCTTTTATGAGTGACTATCGGGAGGGCGCTGTTATTTTATATCCCTAGAAATGACCAGCCCGGGAGATCCGGAACAAAGAAAAGGGACATGCCTCCGGTCACGGCCATTCTTTTCAAAGCGACGTGTATCAGGATTCGAGGCACCTTACACAATTATTATGCCCCTAATGTCTTCGTCCCGAAAAAGAGGACCCCATGGGCCATTAACCGGTCACAGGCATTCTTTTCAAGACGACATCTATGGCGTCCAGTGGACGTGGCCTCATTTTCAAGGGTTTGGTAAACCCTTTCCTTGTAGCAACG
>CAYUYB010000504.1:577-1595 GCA_964449025.1 uncultured Desulfobacteraceae bacterium | reverse complement strand
CATCTGGGTCAGGAAAAAAGATGGATTTAGGGATTGAGATTATTGTTAAAGGTCTATTAATGTTGACCAAAGATAAAATTCCATATATAAAGGCAGAAGAGATAATATTAAAGTAAAAGACTAATTTATTGTTTGCTGATTTAAGATCTTGCCGATGAATAGTCTTCTACAAATTTTCCGAGGTATCTTTTTAGAGGAGGCGCAAAAATGAAAAGGATTCTGTTTGTTCTATTCTTTGTGTTAGCTTTTGGGTTGTCTTTATCTCAGCATGCTATGGCTGCTGAATGGACCTTTATGGTTTACCTTGATGGGGATAACAATTTGGAGAGTGGTGGTATCGATGATTTTTTGGAGATGGCATCAGTAGGCTCAGATTCCAATGTAAATATCGTGGTTCAGTTTGACAGAATCCCCGGCTACGATAGAAGGTTCGGGAATTGGACTGATTGTCAAAGATTTCTCGTAATCCACGGGATGGCACCCACCGTTGGAAATGCCATTTCCGACTGGGGTGATGAATCTGGCGGAAGAGAGGTCAATATGGGCGACCCTCAGACTCTGATAGATTTTGTGGAGTGGGCTATGGTTAATTATCCTGCTGCTCATTACGCTGTAATACTGTGGAACCATGGCGGGGGCTGGCGCCAGGAAATTGAGCCCAAAAGGCCTACCTTGAAAGCCGTGTGTTGGGATGACACGAGTGGCTTGGATGAAGCGCTTTATATGAGTGAGGTGAAAGATGCCCTCTCCACTATTGAGGCAGATATTGGGCGAGTGGATTTAGTTGGGTTTGATGCCTGCTTGATGGGTATGGTTGAGGTCGCCTATGAAATCAAGGATGTGGCAGAGGTTATGGTCGCTTCGGAGGAAACCGAACCCGGGGATGGATGGCCTTACGATACCCTGCTGTCGGATTTGGCGGCGACGCCGAGCATGAGCCTCACAGATCTGGGAGCAACCATAGTAGATCGCTATGGAGAATCCTATGGAGTCAACAGCGACACAACTCAATCTGCCA
>CAYUYB010000504.1:0-567 GCA_964449025.1 uncultured Desulfobacteraceae bacterium | reverse complement strand
TTGAGTACGGTCGATGCACTTGCCATTGCGGTAGATGATTTAGTGGCAGCCATGGACTCTAACAAGTCGGAGATTGCTGCCGCCAGGGCTAGCAGCCAAGAATATTACTATCCAGAATATATCGATCTCTATCATTTCGCGTCACTGCTTTCTACCGGATCCACTGATCCTGATGTTCAGAATACAGCTCATGACGTCATGGATGCAGTTAAACAAGCGGTGACAGCCGAATTTCATGGGAGATGGCTCCCATACTCCCATGGGTTGTCCATCTATTTTCCTGAGAGAGAATCTTTTTTTGATAGCGATTACAGCGGTTCTATAATAGATCTTCCTGCGGATACCGAATGGGATGAGTTTCTGCTCTGGTATTATGAAACTAGCGGTGATCAAATCATCTTACTCACTCCGGATAATGGGGCGGTTTTACCTGCCTCGCCACCGGCAACATTTAGCTGGGAGGCGGCTTCAAATTACCGCTTTAAGATAGAGTTTTCTCCTACGTCGTTGTTTCCACATGCCTTTCCCACCCTTAGCCTCCCAAGGCGACGGTGGATGCCAGACACC
>CAYUYB010000503.1:0-1615 GCA_964449025.1 uncultured Desulfobacteraceae bacterium | reverse complement strand
TTATTAAGAGGCGATAATTCGGAAAACAACAATGGAAATAAACAGGATCGAATTACTTTCTGTAGGTATTGATATCGGCAGTTCAACCAGTCATATGGTTTTTTCAAGACTAATATTAATAAGAGACGAGATGTCACCGTCTCGCCGTTTCGAGATTAAGGCACGGGATATTATTTATAAAGGCGAGATTATAGAAACACCTTTACAGGATGACAGGACAATCGACATCCATAAGTTGACTCAGTTTTTTAGAAAAGAATGTCGAAACGCTGGTATTGGTTTTGATGATGTTCATACGGGCGCTGTAATTATCACCGGAGAAACAGCAAAAAAAAGCAATGCCTTACAGTTAGTGGAAGGCCTATCCAGGGATTCAGGAAAATTCGTCGCGGCTACGGCAGGACCCAACTTTGAAAGCATTCTCGCTGCAATGGGTTCAGGGGCTAGTGCTAGGTCAAAGGAACACAATAACACCATCCTTTCATGCGATATCGGCGGAGGGACATCCAATCTCGCCATAACCCAAGACGGCAAAGTCCTCTCAACCAGCTGTATTTCGGTAGGGGGTAGATTGATCTCTGTGGAGCCTGAAGGCAGGATTTCAGGGCTTACCACCCCTGCCCTTAAGGTCATGCGGCATATCGGACTCAATTACAAGATAGGGGATTTTATTCCGAAAGTGGATATGGAAAAGATAGCATCAAGATTAGCTGAATCATTGATTGAAGTTATGAAAGGACCAGCTACCTCCACGTTGGCGAAGGAATTGATGATAACGGATAGCCTTGATTTCCAGTATACCATAGACGAATATCTGTTCTCCGGGGGCGTTGCGGAGTTTATCTACGGTAATGATCCCAACAGTTACAATGATATAGGGAAGGTTCTTGCCGAGAAAATAATCGCCTTGTCGGATAGATTAAAGGCCCCTCTTGTTGAACCCAAAAATAAGATCAGGGCAACCGTGATCGGTGCAGGTGCCTATTCGTTGTCCATTTCAGGCTCATCAGGGTTTATGGACGATAGGCTCATATTTCCCATAAGGAATGTCCCTGTGCTCATTGTGAATGTGGAACAACCCCGTTTGAGTGAAGAGCATGTAGTTTCACAGGTAAACACGGCATTTCAAAGACATGATCTGATTGAGGGACAGGAGATCGTTGCTTTATATTTCAAGGATCCGCTCAAAGTCAACTATCCAGAATTAGAGTTGTTTGCGAAGTCTATTGAAACCGCTCTTCCTAATTCGATAGCAAAAAAGATACCTGTTATCCTAATATTCGAAAAAGACATAGCATGCAGTGTGGGCAATGTCATCCGGCGAGAAACAGGTCTTAAAACCAACTTGCTATCACTTGATGAATTATCATTAAAGGACGGGGACTGGATCGATATCGGCGAACCATTAGTCGGTTCTCAAGTATTCCCGGTGACCGTAAAATCCCTCGTATTTCCTACAGATTAGCAGCTCTTTTTTTATTCTTCGCAGATATCATCCGCCGGCAAGCATGTATATCAGATAGATCTTATCCCCGTCCTTGACCTCCTTGGCAAGCTCATTAGGATAAGCGCTTTCACCATTCACATAGATTTCCATCAGCGGGTTCAGTTGCCC
>CAYUYB010000502.1:0-1617 GCA_964449025.1 uncultured Desulfobacteraceae bacterium | reverse complement strand
CCCTAGAAATGACCAGCCCGGGAGATCCGGAACGAAGAAAAGGGACATGCCTTCGCTCAGAGCCATTGTTTTCAAGAAGACCTGTGACCTCAGGTCATACGCCGAAAAGATGTCGGATATCACTGACTAGCGCAGTCATTAACCGGATGATGCAAAGCATTACCCCAAATTCTGTTTTATGTCTCAAGTATCATCCTGTGGTGACATTTTTGCCTTCTAAAGGCTGAACGCTAAAAGCTAGAAGCTGACGCTTGATATTCCATATAGAAACGGTAAAAGGCCGCCAGGACCAGGGAGTGCCTTATCTCACCCGTTCTGATCAATCCGGGGATATCTTCAAGGGGTTTGATCACTATCTCTATGTCTTCCTTGGGGTCCTGATCCTGTTTTCCGGTGCGTGACACGTCAAGGGCAAGGTAGGTATGGCACCGGTTGTTCAGAAAAGCGGGATTCGGGTACACCATCCCTATGAGAATCATCTCCGATGCAATGTAGCCTGTCTCCTCCCGCAATTCCTTTCGGGCCGTGTCCTCGGGAGAATCACCCTTCTCGATCATGCCTCCCGGTATCTCCAGGGTTGTTTCCCTTATCCCGTGACGGTACTGACGTATCAGGATGACCTCCTCTAGCCGGGTTAGTGGTATGACATTGACCCAGTCGCTGGATTCCAGGATATAGAAGTCGTGCTCCATGCCGGTGCGTGGTGACAGGGCCCTGTCGGTCCTGACATCAAAGATCCCAAAAGATTCATTCATCTTGGTGGAGATGATCTTCCATGGTTTAACTGCCAAGGTCCTTTCCTCCCGAGTTTTTCAAACAGGATAACAGCGCTATGGGCACAATCTCAGCCCGAGCCTCATATGTTACTAACGGTTTATCCCACTCAGGTCAATCAATACTTTCCCGCCTTATAAAAGATGCGCGTAAAGATATGCCTTGCGCGCAGTTTATTGTCTGTGCCATCGGTTCATAGGGAGTTAGCTCAGTACCGCGAGTCTGTCGAACGGCCTGTCGAACCATTTCGGGTTTAGTGCTTCGGATCTCGAAATCAGGGTTTATGAGATGTCAGCTGCGAGCTAAAAGGTCATAAATTGGGGATTAGGAGACTATATCCTTAATCCTTAACCCCTTAATCCACACCCCTTTGGTCATCGCGCAGAGGCGATCGGGCAAATTAAGGGGATGAGATATTACATATGAAAAAGGCCGGTCTGTTTGCTTATCTGTACGCGTTAATCCTTTCGAGGAGCATCTCTTCAGGCATGGCGCCGACGATATCACCCACCTTATGCCCATCCTTAAAGACAAGGAGATTGGGGATAGATCGGATGTTATACCTGGTCGAGGCATTGGGATTGTTGTCCACATCAAGTTTCCCGAAGACAATGTTGCCTTTTTGACTGGACGCCAGGCTTTCAATAACAGGGCCTATCATTTTGCATGGCCCGCACCATTCAGCCCAACAGTCCACAACAAGAAAGGGATATTTGGAAATGGCCTCATCGATGTTTCCATCGGTAACGACAACAGGAAAATCGGGGTTATCCTGTAATTTTTCTCTTCTTTTCCTCTCCTCTTCTTCTTCCAGCAGGATTTCCTTCGCGCGGGTGGAGCCAT
>CAYUYB010000501.1:0-1621 GCA_964449025.1 uncultured Desulfobacteraceae bacterium | reverse complement strand
CCCATGAAAGGAATACAGGGGGTGTTATCCAGCTCTACTTTCCTGAAGACAAGCGTAATTTTACTCCTATGGAAGTTCAGATAGCCGAGCTTATGTCCCGCAGGTTTACCTTTGTTATTGCTCGTAAGAAGATTCTTTCCATGCGCAGGGTCAATGAAAAAAAGGAAGTGATCCTCCGTCAGATATTTCATGATCCGGCCGCATTGAAGGGCGTAAAGATGAAGGACGTCTTCAACCGCCTGATTCCGGAGCTGGCCGATATTGTCAGCCTGCAGAGCTGTGCCCTGTTTTCGGTCACGGAAGATTTTCAAAATGTAATTCTGGAAGCAGGATTTCCTGACTCTTCCTCCCACCATGGCATCGGCAAGATATTTCCCATAAAAAGTGAGCCGGCCTTTGAACTTGTTCTGGGTCTCCGGAAGTACACTGAAGATACTCCTCACGAACTTGTCACGCCGTCTTATGTGCTTGTTATAAATCCAGGAGAGAGTGCCATAATATCCGAAAACATCAAGCGGTTTGCGGCTAACCGTAATATAAACTCCATACTATATGTACCATTGAACACAAAAGAAGGAGTCAGCCATTTCATGACGTTTGACGCTCTGGACCAGAGAAAGGGTTACGAGCCGGAAGAAATAGAGATATTGCTGTTTCTGGGTCGAGAACTTATCAGGGCACAGAGAATGGAAAGACTTGATGATATCCTGCACGATCTTAAAAATCCGGCGATAGCCATAGCCGGTTTCGCGCGAAGGCTTAAGCATCTCCTTGAAAAGGAAGAAGGCTTAAGTCCTGATTCAAGGATAGAAGAGTATTTGAATATCCTTGTAGAGGAAACAAGCCGCATGCAGGAGATGGCCCTTAGCCTATCTCATGTTGGTAAGGAACAGACGGTAAACCTGACAGAGGTCCTACGGAGGAGATTTAAGATAAATAAAGAGGCCATTAAAGAACAGCTGAAACAGGATGTTATTTTGGAGGAAGGCCCTTTTGAGGATCCCCTCTATGTTAAATGCTACCCACTTTATATTGAACGGATAATGGACAATATCCTCAACAATGCTACTAACGCCATACCTCTCAATGGAGGTACTCTTTCCGTGCGATCCTTTCGGGAGGACGAGTCAGCGTGCGTTGAGATCAGCAATACAGGGCCCATCCTGGATGAAGACCGCAGGAGACTCCTTGAAGGTGAAGTGGAGGGAAGGGGCTTCTATATTACTCACAGGCTTGTCCGCCTGCTCGGGGGGAAAATAGATATCATGGCAAGTAAGGATACCACGACCGTGTCATTACATATACCTATACACAGGGATGATGAAGGCCCAAGGGACGAATAAAGGGCATTAGTATGGCCTTTCGTCGTCACTGTGTTCAAGATCTTACACGATGATACTATTATTGTCAAGAAATGCGAGCTAGGCCATGAGAGAAGCAACGCCTTGTTTTTCTTGATTTAGCTTATCTTCAGCAGAATCCTATTCAACATTAGATCGTTTTTTCACTCTTTCCTCTGTCATTCCGGTATAACCTAGTGTTGTGTCCCAGAAATACTTTATAAAAATAGGAACCACAAAAGAAGACCGGAAATCTAAACTCGTCATTCCCCGGCATGACC
>CAYUYB010000500.1:0-1636 GCA_964449025.1 uncultured Desulfobacteraceae bacterium | reverse complement strand
TACTGCCCTACGGCATAGACGGCTACATCCTGCCCACGCCCGGACATACCGCCGGCTCCATCTGTATCATCATCGAACAAAGGCATGCCATAGTCGGGGATACCATCTTTAATATCTTTAAGCACAGCGTTTATCCTCCCTATGCCAATGACCAGGAAGAATTGTTGAGAAGCTGGAAGCAATTATTGGAGATCGGCTGCGAGCATTTTTATCCCGGCCATGGCAAGCCATTTACCAGAGAGAGATTGCAAAAGACCTATGCGGAGAAGAGCGGATAACAAAAGAAGGGGGGGTATGGATATGCTTAAGCACTTTATGTCGCTGCTAATAATCGTCTTGTTGGCAAGTGTGCCAACGATTGTCCAGGCTGACGATTCCAATTATATGGGTGACGGATATCACGTATATCCTATTCAGAATGCTGAAGTTCAACTCGCGGCGGAAACCATAGTAATTACCGACAATATTGCTTTCGGCCGTACTCCTCCTGTTGGGAAGGGTCGATTCACTATAAACGTTGATATGACCTTTAAGAATCATGGGCCTGATACAACACTGCAAATGGGATTTCCCGTACTGGTCAAGGATAGAGGCGGTAAGTTATTCGAAATCAACACGTACTTCCGCACCTGGGTGAATGGGAAAGAAGTAAGGGTGATAAAAAAGCATGGTGTGCCAAATCCCCTGAAAGATGATTGGCACTTTTCTAAAATGGTATATACCTATACCGTGTCTTTCAAGAAAGGGGAAACAAAAAAAATCAAACATTCTTATAATGTTAGCGGCACTGAATTTAATACAAACAGGTGGGAGCTTAGATATTTCCTAAGGACAGGGGCCCTTTGGAAGGATGTAATCGAGGACTTTTCACTGATATATAAAACTCATATATCAAAGGCAAAAGATATTATTGGATTTCTGCCGCGAGAACAGAAGTCGGCAGTGAGGGGCGAAGAATTAGATATTCTTTGGAATTTTAAAAACTTCAAGCCGAAAAATGATTTTCTGGCTTTTGGTGGTGCTGCAGGAGGAAATCCTTACACGCTCGTGCGAAGCTCGTTATCAGAGGACATAGAGTCTATAAAGAATCGTTATATGGTTGATCAATTGTCATCTGCTGAATTGAGATATGCGAGGACCAAGGTATTTGCATCATATGGGTATCCCTTCAAGAGTCCTTTTGTGCGGGCCCAGTTTTACTATGAAGGATCTTCATATAAAGAGAGCGCATCCTTTTCCGAGAAAAAGATGTCAAAGGAGCACTTAGCATATGTTGAGTTCTTGTTGAAGCTTGAAGCAGACAAAGTAAAAGAGGACGAATAAAGATCTATGCGGAGAAAAAAAGATAAGGGAATATCGCAGGAAAAGGCGACGGCAATCGTCAAAAGGGAGGCCGAACGCGTCACCGAGCAGGATGTTGAGAAGGTTCTGGAAAAATCAGAGGATATCCGCAGGCAGTTCGAGTCTGAAGGCCCTTTAGGCAAGTTCGTCGATGATTTCAAGCTGCTTATGGCGCTGGTCAAGGACTACTGGCATGGCAAATACAGAAGAATCCCCTACTGGACCATCGCCGCTGTCACCGCGGCCCTGCTCTATGTGCTCAACCCCTTCGATCTCATACCGGATTTCATCCCCG
>CAYUYB010000499.1:0-1639 GCA_964449025.1 uncultured Desulfobacteraceae bacterium | reverse complement strand
TATATTATTTTTTTTACAATCCTTCATCTATTCTAATTTCAAACTTTTGATTCGGTAATTGCATGTCTCCATATAATAACTGAGTCAGTTTCTTAATGTCTTTTTCTATTCTACTTCAGCGATGTCCGGTTAGGAACTTGCATAAACGGTTAAGAATCTTGGTCATCGTAGTTCTTTGGTTTTGGTGAAAAAAATATGCATTCATGTGAAGATTTTACTTGACAAATCAGTCATTTAGGGGGCCGATTTTCCGTAACTAGTTAATATTACGGAGGATTAGCCAATGCCCTACACATGGATGCCCGGGAAACCCTGGGAAAAACACAAGACCCACGACAACCTTATGAAACCTGTTAACAACATATTGCCCGACATCACGCCCCTGCTCTCGGGATGCAACCGACCTCTGAAAATGTCTTTTGAGGATCAGTTGAATATCCTGGTGTATTTTCATCTTGAAGAACACCATTCCGGGCGTCACCTCCTGCAAGTTCTCAAGGAAGAGCATTTTGCCAGGCGGTACATTGCTCCAGAGGGCGGTATTGAAAAGAGCAGCTTCTTCGAGGACATCGGCTCCCGGGGACTGGAGCAGATGGTGGAAATGTTCGGGAAGCTCTATCTAAAGGCGGCCAGACATTTACCCGGGGGACATGCCGAATTGGGAGATCTGGTTTTGATCGACGGTTCCCTGATTAATGCTGTTTTATCCATGTACTGGGCCGACTACCGCAAGGGCTCAAAGAAGGCCAAGGTTCACGTCGGGTTCGATCTTAACCGCGGCATTCCCAAGAAGATCTTCCTCACCAACGGCAAAGAAGCGGAACGTCCCTTCGTAGAAAAGATTCTGGCGCCGGGGGAAACGGGCGTCATGGATCGCGGCTACCAAAGCCATAAGCTCTTTGACACCTGGCAAACGGACGGAAAGCATTTTATCTGCCGGATCAAAGCCTCCACGGAAAAGACTATTGTCAGAACGAATGACATTCAACCCGACAGCATTGTATTTTATGACGCCGTCGTTCTTCTGGGGACCAAGGGTATCAATCGCACGGAAGAGGAAGTCCGCCTGGTCGGCTATCGGGTAGCCGGTGTTGATTATTGGGTCGCCACCGATCGCCACGACCTCACCGCCGAACAGATTGCCCTAGCCTATAAGCTCCGATGGAACATCGAGATTTTCTTCGGCTGGTGGAAACGCCACCTGAAGGTCTATCACCTGATTTCAAGGAGCCAATATGGTCTCATGGTTCAGATTCTGGCCGGATTGATTACCTATATCCTCTTGGCCATCTACTGCCATGACCAGCATCACGAAAAGGTTTCCGTCAGACGTCTCCGGGAAATCTCCATCAATATCCGCAACGAAATGAGCTTCGAGGATATTGTCAATGAAACCGGCGTCTGGATTTATCAACCGCCAAGCCAGGATCAGTCATATGCAAGTTCCTAACCGGACATCGCTGCTGATCTCTAGCAAATACGTTGGGATTTTATATTGATCTGCATAACATCCCAACTTAAATAGTGGGAAATTGCTGATAATGTCTAAATATCCAATTATTGTATGTAAAACATAAGGTGTTCTCGCGGGGTGTTATACCGCACATTTTGCGGTGTTTAGGTTATTATACGAGATACA
>CAYUYB010000498.1:1197-1639 GCA_964449025.1 uncultured Desulfobacteraceae bacterium | reverse complement strand
TACAGAAGAACCATGAGCTATGGCAGGCAGAAAATGCCTCAAAGGAATGGCAAAAGGTCAAACCAATCTCAAAAAGCAAGCTGCATGGTGATCCATCTCGATACAGCGAACATGGCACATAGGCGTAGCTGTTCAGTGGACCAGGTCAGACCAAGACAACTCCTTGATAAACAGGCCTTCTAATAAAAGTCAGCATTGAGTGAATTGTAAAGCGATACCTTAGAACGGCATTTTGGGGCGTGAAAATAGAGTTTTAGGTCTTGAAATTAACGGCTTTTAGGATAAAAATCCTTAAATGCCGGGGGAATAGCCTGGTCCGACCCAGGGAGCTTACTTTATCCATGAATGTCAACTTATAATCTTATAGACGTGCCTCGATTGGTGTTTTATTATATAGTTGATAATTTGACATGAATACATTAATTGATAAATGTTGATTGAT
>CAYUYB010000498.1:0-1187 GCA_964449025.1 uncultured Desulfobacteraceae bacterium | reverse complement strand
TTGGTCATTTTTAAAGGAAAGGAGAATTCCAATGAAACAGTTTCTATTACTTTCATGCATCTTGATGGCACTTTCATTTTCCATGGCCTGTGCAGCAGAAAAACCTGAAACACCTGAAACACCTGAAGCCGCAAAACAAGATACCCAGGACACCGGCAAAAAGATTCAGGGGGCGTGGACCCTTGAATACATGGATGTGGGGATTGGTGAAAATAGAAGAACCAGGGAAGACGCCCAGTTTATGATCTTTATCATGGAAAAGCACTACAGCGCCATCCGTGATTTTACACCGAAACCGGCACCGGGCGAGGAAACCCTTCCGGCGGCCCAGCGCTCTTTTATGGCTGATGCCGGAACATATGAATTTGACGGCACTGATGTGGTCGTCCATCATATGCTGGCCGCGTTTCCGTTCCTGGGATCGATGACTTTCGAGTGTTCCATGGAAGGAGACGATACTCTTATCCTGAAGCCGCAATACGACAAGATGGTAATGCCCGGGATGGAGGGTATCAAACCTTCACCGGATGGAAAAATGGGCTATGGCGATGTGGCTGTACGTTATGTGTTTAAACGATTGGAATAACGTCGTCAGGGACGTCTATAAGTTGAAAACCTTCCTGGACTTTTGACTTTACCCATCAATGTCAAACTATAATCTTATAGACGTCCCTTGATTCACGATATTATATATCAGGAATGCCAAGCAGCATTCCGGCTCCGATGAGCTCTAAGATCGCCGCGACCAGTATCATCCCAAAAAGCCCGATACCCGCTATCAGCGGCCCGGCAAGGAATCCCCCTATGATTCCCGGCAGCATCACAAACATAAACATCATATTAATTCCAATTGTGGCCAATTCCGGTTTGACGCTTTTTGTGGCAACAACAGACGCGCCTGGAGCACCACAAACTCCTCCGAGTGTCGCCAGCCAGAAGAGAAGCACATACGCCCACATGCTATTCAGCAAGGGCAGCATTGTGGAAGTTGCCAGCGCTGATATCAAAAGCGCGA
The DNA here is from genome assembly GCA_964449025.1 of uncultured Desulfobacteraceae bacterium. Lineage (GTDB taxonomy): Bacteria > Desulfobacterota > DSM-4660 > Desulfatiglandales > HGW-15 > CAYUYB01. Next base: position 172 of record CAYUYB010000498.1, on the reverse strand, counting down.
CAAACAGCGTCTTTTTTGCGCCAAGTTTGTCAATAACAGGCCCCCATATGAAGGTACCAAGCCCGAGCATTACTGAAACAACCGCGAAGAAAACCGACTGCAACTCAACAGGGGTACTCAAGAAGTCCACAAGCACATATGAGAACGATCCGTATATCGCCTGCCATCCTAT
>CAYUYB010000497.1:0-1642 GCA_964449025.1 uncultured Desulfobacteraceae bacterium | reverse complement strand
CGGCCGAGATCGAAAAGATTTTGAGGGATTACGGCGAAGAAAAAAAGGCCAGGGCTATCTCCAGATTGATCGAAAGGGAACGAGGAAAAGGTCCTATTATTAGCTCCATTCAGCTTGCGGATCTGGTTCGCTCGAAGATGCCTCCTACCGGGCGTCCAGGGTTTAAGGATCCTGCCACACGGACATTTCAGGCCCTGAGGATAGCGGTTAACAGGGAGCTGGAAAACCTTAAGATTTTTCTTGGCAAGGTACCTGGCCTGATAAAAAAAGGAGGGAGAGTGGTTTTTTTAACATATCAATCCCTCGAGGACAGGCTTGTTAAGGGGGCTATAGCGGAGTGGGAGAAAGGGTGCACCTGCCCCCCTGATTTTCCCAAATGCATCTGTGGCAAGAGGCCGGTCTTCAGCAGGATGTATAAGAAGGTAATCAGACCAGGCAAGAAGGAGATCGAACATAACCCAAGGGCACGCAGCGCTGTTTTGAGGGCTGCTGAAAGGATCTAAACATGGTGAGACCCAGCAGTCCTTCAGAATTGCAGAGGAAACGGAATAGCCGCACGGGCATTAGAACAAAGAATTCCAAGGTCAAAAGAAGCGGTCTCTTGTTCACCAATCGCCAAATAATCCTCATAATTCTCATGCTCATTCTGTTTATGTGGAGTGGCATAGGATATGTCTGGTCCAATTACGAAGGCACCCAGATAGGCTTTGATCTGAGCCGTCTTCACCAGGAGAAATTATACCTTAATGAGTTGAATAAGAAGCTCAAGGTGGAGCTGGCTGTCTTAAAATCACCTCAGAACCTGGAAGCTGCCGCTCGTGCACTGGGGCTCAGAGAGGCCTTACCGGAACAGATTGTCATTTTGCCATGAAGGTTGATGATAAAAAATGGATCAGAGTTCGAATCTATCTTGTTGCATTTTTCTTCCTTTGTGGGCTGGTGGTCGTCCTGTTGAGGGCCTATCAGATCCAGGTGCTTGAAAAGGATAGACTGAAGGCTATAGCACGGGCCGGCTACAATACAGTGGTAAAGCTGCCTCCTCAGCGGGGTACGATCTATGACCGGGAATGGCATGAACTGGCCGCAAGCGTGGAGATGGGTTCGATATACGCTGACCCCAATCTCATAGAAAATGATGTCGAGACAGCACGAGAGCTTGCATCCAGACTGGACATGCCCCAGGACAGTATCCTTTCCCTGTTGAAGAAAGACCGTTATTTTGTGTGGATTAAGAGAAGGCTGTCGCCGGACAAGATCAATCAGGTTAAGTCCCTGGGGCTTAAGGGCGTGGGGTTTGTCTCAGAGACAAAGCGGTACTATCCCGGCATGGACATTGCCGGGCACCTGCTGGGTATTGTGGGTCTGGACAACGAGGGTTTGGAGGGCATTGAAAAAAAATATGATGAAATATTGATTGGCCCGCAGCAGACCCTGGTGCAGATGCATGACGCGCTGGGAAGGCCTTTTTTGATCACCAATCCGGGTGATGATAATCAAGATCTAAATAACCTTATCCTGACCATCGACAGGGATCTCCAGTATAAGGCCCAGCAGTCACTGGATAACGCCTTAAAAAAAGCCGGGGGGAAAAGCGGTCAATGTTTGATCATGGACCCTGAAACAGGAGAGATACTGGCTATGG
>CAYUYB010000496.1:0-1649 GCA_964449025.1 uncultured Desulfobacteraceae bacterium | reverse complement strand
AACTCAAAAAAATTGCTATTCGGGGGATAATCAACCATAAGATGGACTTGTTTGAAATATGGTCATTTCCCAGGCTAAATAAGATAAAGATTCAGAAATTTGCCTATATAAACGGTCAGGAGCACATAGACAGGTCTTTGGAGAAAGGGAAAGGGGTATTGATCGGGGTAAGCCATTTTGGATCATGGAAAATGATCATTGCCGCCTTAGCTCACGCAGGCTACAAGGTGAATCAGATAGGCCTTAATCCAAAATACTTTATTGATCCAGATCGGCCGAGGCATCACAATCTAATCATGAAGATGGAATATAAAAGTGAACAGAGTCTTCCTGCTCATTTCATCTATATTGAAAAGAAAAAGCTTCTGCGGGAAGCATTTAAGGCCCTGGGCCGAAATGAATTGGTTATTAATTCCTTTGACGGTTTTATTGGTGCAAGTATTATGGGAGTACCTTTTTTACACAGTACGAATCGGATTGCTACTGGGCCGATACGCCTGGCCTTAAAGACCGGAGCAGCCCTGCTGCCGACATTTGCTGCGCGGCAGAAAGATGGAAGACATAAGATCGCCATTCATGAAGAAATAATCGTGGATTCAGTACAAGGCCGAGATGAAACCGTGGAGCAGGCTCTGGAGAAGTATCGGGTGCTTTTTGAGGAATACGTATCCCGTTATCCATCCCACTATTGCCGAACCCTCTATGACAGGCGGATTGATCCTCAGAGGTAGGATAACCAATTATCAGAATGTTTCTCATACAGTCTTCTATTGGCAATAACTGAATTAGTCAACAAATAAAAACATAGCTTTCAGATATAATGCATCCCTATGCTTCTTTCCTGGTCATTCATTTCGAGGTCGGCGGGAATACCAAGAGCCTGCAATACCAAGAAATGTTCTGGCCAGCAGTAATCGATCTACTTAATCTGGCCAACAAATGTAAAACAAAGTTGACCCTTCAATTGAATCCTCAGTGGGCGGAGTACATCTTAAAAGATCGAAGTAGAACGAGCTTGTTAAGAAGATGGCAGCAACAGGGTCATGAAGTGGGCCTTCATCATCATGGCTATGATCATGGGGATTGGGACGGCTATACAAACAGACCCGGGAAAGAGGATGACCCAAGGTTCCGTGGAAGTATTCGAGATATGATAAAACTCATGAAAAGGTTTGTTTACCCTTATCAGCTTTTTTCGGGTACAATTACGGATGAAGAATTTGACTACCCGAAGGGCATAAAATATGATACAGAAGGGATTCGAAGTTATCACGCAAGAAGTAAACCAAAGTGGGTCACTTTCGGTGGAAATAAGGTAATTCAAGTTGGTATAGCCCTAATGTCTTATGAAGGAGACACTGAAAGTTTTAAACTTGCGTATAAAGAATCAAAAGAGAATGAGATTTTTGGGGTTGTAAGCCACGTAAAAGATTTCGCAGAAAACTCTGCAATTATTGAAGAGTGGTTCAAATTCATAAAATCAAGAGGAGAGACTATCAAGACTGTTAGTCAAATAATTATGGATTATCAGAAGGCTTATCCCATAAAGTATAATGAAAAGCCATTGAAATTCTTAAATGATGTTATGGGATCAGCCAAAAAGAATCAAGAAAAATGTAAGAATAAATTCAAATTTTGTATTAGTATTA
>CAYUYB010000495.1:0-1653 GCA_964449025.1 uncultured Desulfobacteraceae bacterium | reverse complement strand
AAATGGAGTTGCAGTGGTGCCGAACAGGGAGAATTATATCAGAGACAGCATAGCGGAGGTGAGCTTTGTAGCTTTTGACAAATCCGGTGTTGCTGTTGCTGCTGTCAACAGATCAGTAGTTTCTCCCGAACCCGGAGGGTATGCATGGAAAGCAGATGTGTCTCCAATAAGCCATTCCGAAGGCACCCTTATTTCGATTGTAGTTACGGACAATTCAGATAACTCTGCAAAATATGAGTTCCTGGTCAGGCAAAATTTCATGCCGTCAATGGCGAACTCATGGAAATGGCCACCCTATTTTATTGCAGACGTCCGGTATGATATCTCCCTTGACATATCCGATGACGATGACGACTCTGTGCGTATTGAAAACGCGCCGGACGGTATGACTCTTGAAAAGCGCAGCGGCCCGAGCAACTGGTCGATCTTGTGGAATCCTGTGGTGGCGGATGTCGGCACATATAAAGTTAGAGTTATTCTGGACGACGGTTACCAGGATACATCCCTGATTTGGAATTTCGATGTAATAAAAGATCCTTCCCTGCTTGTAAGCTTTGAAACCTTAGACCAGGATTTTCCGCGATTCCTTGAGGTTGGAGAAATTTTCTCCGATACTTTAAAAGTCAAATCCGGAACCGGAAAGCCGCCATACCACTATATTGCCGGTTTTACCAATAGTGAGCAAATATTGCTGGATGAAACTATTAATGATACCACACCTGTTTTACTCAGGTGGACGCCGGAGGCGTCAGACACGGGGAACCAGCATTTGATGGTAACTGTTATTGATGATTACGGCGACAGTGATGTTTTGTATCGCGATATAGAGGTTGTGCCTAAAAACAGCGATCCGTGTACACTTCAGGTTCAATTACCTAAATATGTCGATACAACTGCAAATGGGGAAATCGACTTGAGAGGCGCCGACAAGCCGGTTGTTTTGACCTTTAATATCCAGGATGACGATCATCCTTACACAGAGGAATATGCTATCTCCATAGACGCCCCGGGCCAAATATCGTTCGGTGATGACAGCTTAACCTTTGATATCACCATTTATCCCACAATAGACAAACAACGCGATACAATCAGCGTTACAGTTTCAGACAGAACCGGAAGTGTTTCCACGGTGAGAATTCCGGTGCTGTATATAATATCCTCCCCTGAAGAGGTTTATTCTCTTAAAAGCTGGCATGATTATGAAAGCCTTGAATATTACAGTGATGGACAGGGTGAGGGACAGGGGAATGGATTTGTGGAAAGATGGACAGGTAAACTCGAAGGTTCATATACATTGTCGAGCTACGGTGAAGCCACAGTTCAATATATCAACAGAGCGATAAATAATTATCCTGCCATAAGTCTTAACGGGGAAAACAGTTTCATGATACACTTTGAAGAGGGCAAATGGGTTGACAGCGCATTTACAGTGTTTTTTATAGCGCGCTTAATCAGCGATGGCAATACAGACCAAAACAATTATACCTTGTTATCTTCATCACCCTATGATTATTCTCTTTTTGGCATGGGCGTCACAGGCGATCACACAGCCGGCATTTTCAACAGGAATGAAACCGGTGACAGCCTGACTCCAGATGATATCTCTGCCGGTAGCCGTCTTGAAGTCGATACATCATGGCATATATTCACCTA
>CAYUYB010000494.1:0-1665 GCA_964449025.1 uncultured Desulfobacteraceae bacterium | reverse complement strand
CTCCTATGCGGTTCAGGGAGCGTGCGCACCTTCGCAGATTGTATATATTAATGCCATGGTTTGCCGGTTTATTCATGATGGTATCCTTTATCAATTTCAGCAAATAGCTATCCCCCCTCCCCTGCCTCAGGGCCGTTTTAATATCGGTTTCATTGTCAGAAAAGAGACACCCCCTCAAATTTCCGTCCGCCGTTAAACGCAGCCGGTTGCACTTTTCGCAAAAATCATGGCTCAGGGCCCCTATGAATCCTATTTCTCCCTTGGCCCCTTCCAACATATACCGCCTGGCAGGCCCGTCAAGAGAGTCCGAATCCACATGGCTGAGAGGTCCCAAACACCTTATCTTATCAAGGATTTCTTCGACAGAGAGGAATATATCTGGGTTCCATATATTTTTTTCACCAAGAGGCATCATTTCGATGAAACGCACATGGTAGGGCTTGTTATAGGTGAGCCGCGCAAAATCAAGTATCTCGTCGTCGTTTACACCCTTCATCGCTACTATATTGATTTTGACGGGATTTAATCCCACGGTTTCAGCTTCTTCAATCCCCCTCCATACCCGGTCGAAATAATTCCGCCTGGTAATATAGCGGAATTTTTCCGGTCTAAGGGTGTCCATGCTCACATTTACACGGCGGATTCCGGCATCATAGAGGGGCCGGGCCAACTCCTCGAGAAGCACACCGTTGGTGGTCAATGTGATCTCCTGCAGTCCATCGATATGTCCAAGCTTCTCAATAAAGGCTATAATCCCCTTCCTAACTAAAGGCTCCCCGCCGGTGAGCCTTACCTTACGGATACCGTGCATGGCACAGAGACCAACAACATGGAGAATTTCCTCATAAGTTAAAATCTCTCTGTGGGGAATGAAACTTACTCCTTCTTCAGGCATGCAATAAATACACCTCAGGTTACAACGATCAGTCAGGGAAAGTCTTAAGTAGTTTATGATCCGGTGGTTGTTATCCAGGAAACCTTCCGCTGGGTTGGTAATAGTTGGTGATGTCATTTTCTGCATTAATAATTGCCTCTTAGGTCCTTTCCTGGTTTTTGAGCGTCACAAAATTCCCGTCCATCAGGCTCACGATCTGGATGGCTCCTTCGATATATCTCTTTTCCCCGAAAAGGTTTATCAACCAAAAACCCTGGCCCTCGGCCTCGATCCGGGCAACATCTTTCATGATCTCCTCCTGCTTATCCCCGGAATCCATATACACAGTGCTCAAACACATATTTACCTCCGATAAAATTACTCCTTAACTTGTTCAATCTATGTCCGGTCGGCATTCTATAGTGATAATCATTGATTCTCAAGCGTTCTTTTCATATCTTACTGCCCTGACAGCACGATATCGCATAGCTTCTCGACAGCGTCAAATGCCTCTCCCCTTTCAATGGCACGGCCTTCCAAACAGGAATCAAACACCATCGGGTCATTTGGAATGGCTCCAATAACCTCTATGTTCTTATTACTAAGTTCCCTCTCCAGTTTATGAGCGACCCAATCCGAGGGGATCTTGTTTAATAAGGCATGAGTTTTCTTGTCCATACCGCTGGCGAGGCTTTGAACCTTTTCAGCTACGGTCAAGGACTCAAAGGATGGTTCAACCACAAGGATAACCTGATCAATAGCCTCATCTATCCCCCGACCGAAATGCTCCA
>CAYUYB010000493.1:0-1667 GCA_964449025.1 uncultured Desulfobacteraceae bacterium | reverse complement strand
TGTTTATTCCTAATCTAAAACCGATTGGATTAACTTTTTGTCCCAATTGTTGCCTCCCTAAAACCTATTAACAGCGACAGGCTATCTCCGGTTAATCACCCTGTTCCGCCGCCAGAATAACTGTAAGATGACTCGTTTTCTTTAGTATCCTTGTGGCACGTCCCATGGCCCGGGGACGAAATCTCTTCAGGATAGGCCCGTTGTCAGCAAAAATCTTTTCTATATATAGATTATCAACATCGATGTTCGAACTCTGCTGAGCATTCGCCACAGCGGAGTTCAGCAATTTCTTTACTATACCGGCTCCCTTTTGCGGCGTAAAGGAGAGTAAGCTTATTGCCTCTTCAACCTTCTTACCTCTTATTTGATCCATGACCAATCGTACTTTTCTTGGTGATATTCTTACGTATCTGGCTACCGCTGTCGCGTGCATCACTTCTTCACCCCTTTTAATCGGGTTTTCTTATCTCCTGCATGCCCGTGAAATGTCCTGGTAGGAGCGAATTCACCCAATTTATGCCCTACCATGTCTTCCGTCACAAAGACAGGAAGAAACTTTTTGCCGTTATGTACCGCGAACGTAAGGCCGACAAATTCCGGCAGGACAGTGGACCTTCTGGACCATGTCTTAATGATATTCCTGCTCCTGGTTTCCTGGGCATTCAATGCCTTTCTTAAGAGATGTTCATCAACAAATGGCCCTTTTTTTAGTGACCTCGGCAATCTAAAACCTCCATTTAGATAATTTCAGCTTACTGCGTTCTTCTCTTTACAATCAACCTGTCGCTGGACTTTTTGATCCTTGTTTTAAAACCCTTTGTGGGCACTCCCCATGGCGTAACAGGATGACGACCTCCTGAAGACTTCCCTTCACCGCCTCCATGGGGATGATCGACAGGATTCATTGCCACTCCTCTTACATGGGGCCTTCTGCCCTTCCAGATGCCTCTTCCCGCCTTACCCAGACTGATTCCAACATGTCCTATATTACCTACCTGGCCTATCGTCGCCTTGCAGTCCAGGGAAACCAGACGCACCTCGCCCGAAGGCAATTTCACTTGACCATATCCGCCTTCTTTTGCCACCAATTGGGCGTAACTTCCAGCGCTCCGTACAATCTGTCCCCCGTAACCGATATTCAATTCAATATTATGTATCTGAGTCCCCAAAGGTATATCTCTCAAGGGCAAAGCGTTGCCAGGTTTTATTTCCGATCCCGGACCCGACATCAATATATCTCCCACTTGAATTCCTGAGGTGGCCAGTATGTATCTTTTCTCCCCGTCCGCGTAGTTCAAAAGCGCGACATTGGCCGAACGATTGGGATCATATTCAATGCTTGCCACGCGAGCCTGTATCGCGTCTTTGTTGCGTTTAAAATCGATAAGCCTGTATCGACGCTTATGACCTCCCCCTCTATGCCTGCTTGTTATTCTTCCGTAAGAATTCCTTCCACCGGTCTTTTTTAAAGCCCTTATAAGACCTCTTTCAGGCACGTTGCGTGAAATTTCTTCGGAAGTCATGTCTTTATAGAACCTGCGTCCGGGCGACGTCGGCTTATGCGTCTTGATAGCCATCTAGATCTCCCATAAGTATCGATCCAAGGTTTTTGATAAGTTTCCTATCTAAAACCCTTCCTAGAATTCGATATTCTCTCCATGAGCTAA
>CAYUYB010000492.1:0-1668 GCA_964449025.1 uncultured Desulfobacteraceae bacterium | reverse complement strand
AGGTGCCCGGGCAATAATGCCCTACCCTGCTCACATCATGCCATGCCCACGCCCGGTCTGCTGCCCAGCATATCCACATTCCAGGCATACTGCCGCCATTACCCCCAACAATAAATCAAGAAAATAGGACTAAAAATAGGGATTTAATATCGTAATATAGGCGAATAACAATCCTTGACAGTAAAGGGATGATTTAATAGAGTGAGGTCGCTGTTTGTATTGCTGGTCTAATCCTTAAAGGAAGGGACGGCATGGAGGAGAACGAAAGAGACCCTGCTTCTCATTGAGAGAGGTGGGGTTTTGTTATATCAAGGCAAATTTGCCTCTCAATCAATGTTAGACATATGGATAAATCACTTGAACATAGTCTCTTTGAATATGTTTATGGCAAACCAGCATGGTGGCAAGTTATTCAATCTGAGGCCCCTGATTTTTTATGCGTCACTAATGGTGTATGTATTCTGGGTGTGGAAGTGACGGAACTATTTACAGATGAAAGTGATGCGCGCCTTATGAAGATTGATGGATACTCGCTGCATCTGCTGGATGGCGGTGATTTCCTTCACAAAGATGATAAGGATACTATTAAGGTTGATCGAGTAAAGTATATCAAGAAAGAAGAAAACAATGGGCCTGAGATAACAGCAATAATTAAAGAATTGCCGAACTTCAGAACAAAGGCATCCCTTCTATCTGCAACTATTCAAAATAAGGAAGTGAAAGTAACCAAATATTTGGAGTCATGCCCTGTGGTTGATTTGATAGTAAATGATGCTTCAAGGTTGTTCTGGTTTGACAAATATGAAGACATGATTGTTCCATTATCTGAACTCGTTGATCGGCAACGAATTATAAATTCAAAATTTAGGGAAATCTATCTAATCACATCTAATAAGGCCAATGAGACTATCAAGGTTCCTTTGAAGCTTAATTTGTTTGCCCAAGATATCACAATAATTGAAAAGTTAGTTTCTAAATGGAAAACCGAAAATGGCAATTCCGATCCTGTTAAAGCATCCACCATATTAATATACTGTCTCTATAAATTGGGTTACAGCAGTGTAATATTAATATCTGAAAACAATGAGTTGGGACTAATTATAGGCTCCCATCTATTTTTGTATACCAAGGGGGGTAAGAATATCCGCGATTATTCAACTATTCCCGACCAATTACCAGCAGGCAAAAGTATCAGGGAGATTGAAGATGACGCTACCCATTCAGATAAAAAAACAGCTGAAGAGATTATGAAACAGAAACAGAATTACAGATGCTGCTTGGATTTATTTATGAAGATAGAAAAAAATCTAACTTCGGTATGAACCGGATGCTCGGAAAGGAGCCGCATACCTGTTACCCCAGTCGTTATATGGTATACATATCAATATAAAAGCACATCCTGTCATGAAGGAATCTGATCCGTGAAGAACTTATTAGAGCAATATCTTAAAAATCTCACCAACACTTTTAAACGTGGTGATGCTCGTGAAGAAAGTTACTACAAACATCTTGATGATTTAATTAAACAGTATGCAGGCATTCAAAAGATCAAGAATGTCGATGTAACGATTCTCCCTAAAAAAACCGAAGCAGGAAACCCAGACTTTCGCATATGGGACGGCAAAAACCACATCACCGGCTACATTGAAGCCAAAGACCCTTCGGTTA
>CAYUYB010000491.1:0-1670 GCA_964449025.1 uncultured Desulfobacteraceae bacterium | reverse complement strand
CAGCCCGGGTTTCGCAGACTCAAGGACTAAAGTATGACAAGAATAATCATCTGTTAATGCATGCGGTGGGTCCGAATCTGGCAGGAGTTATAGGCTCCGCCGCCGCTGCCGGCATGTTTATTGCCATGTTTGATTGAGGGTAAGTAAAAATGAAATATTATATTACTTTAATGCCATCTCTATTTGTGATGCTGTTTCCAGCTTTTACGATGGCCGAGGACTTTCTGGGCGCTCCGGTAATTCCGCACATAAGGACAATCGAGAAGACGGAGAGCCGTTTGGAGATTCTATCCGATCTGAATCACGATGATGTCCTTGCGTTCTATAGGGATGTCCTGAAAGGAGAAGAAGACATCAAAATACGTGATTGGAAAGATGCCACTTATATTGAGGATGACGGGAACAGGGAATGGCATTCAGTGACAATATCAAAGGAAGGCAGAGAGGGGACAAAGATAGCTATCACAAAGGACACCTGGACCTGGATAATAGGTACACTTATTTTAAGGTATTTAGGCGTGTTTGCGGTTCTCCTCTTGCTTTTTCTGGGGATGAGGATTTCCGGCGCCTTTATTTCAAGGGCGATAGGAAAGATGGACGCAAAGAAAGACGGAAGGTAGGAGTTATGATATTCAAGAAGCCCTTCTCTTAAGGGGAAGGGCTTCTTGAATGTTTTGTCAATTTGTTCTATCGGTGATTGATTACCGAAAGCAGCAGCGCGTAGGCCTTTTTTCTTTATTCCAAGACGACCAGCACGGCATCGGCCTCCACTGTATCGCCCTTATTGCATTTAACCTCTTTTACTGTTCCCGATCCTGTGGCTACAATAGGCAATTCCATTTTCATGGCCTCGATTATCACCACCTCATCATCTTCGTTTATGGTATCACCAGCTTTCACCTTTACATCTAAGACTTTTCCTCCCATAGGTGCGGTAATTTCGATCACGATAAGATCCTCCTTAATCTTTTTCTTCGTCTCCGAGAGTCAGTAGTTTATTACTATTTATAGATTGGTTGTCAAGGATAAAATTTTGTTTCATGTGAGCTATTACCCGGGTGAACCTGAATTAAGCGGCACCGCGGACCTTGAGTTTGATCCCCTGCCTAAGAGGGGGACCTATTATCTTGACAGAAGGACACAAAGTATGAGAAGGCTTGACATAATTTATTTATTTTATTAATATTAATTTATTTCTTTTGATCTTGATACCCAATGTTGGGGAAGTCCTTCTAACAATTATTTGTTTTAGCAATAGACCAGAGGAGAATCGGATATGGCCCAAATGTATCAGTGGGTAGCTGAAACCAAAAAGGGTAGAAGACTTAAAGGCGAGATTGAAGCGGCATCGGAAAAGATAGCACAGGCGCAGCTTAAGAAGCGGAATCTAAAGATTTTGAAATTAAAGCCGAAGCCTAAGGACCTGTTTGCGAACGTCTCATTTATGCAACCCAAAGTCACAAATAAGGATATCGTTATTTTTACCAGGCAGTTTTCGACGATGATAGATGCAGGGCTTCCGTTAGTTCAGGGGCTCAACATACTGGCAGAGCAGGCTGAGAATCCCACCTTCAGACGTATCCTAAGACAACTAACAAAGGATGTTGAAGGTGGGTCCACCCTTGCCGAGGCTATGAAAAAGCATCCCAAGGTTTTTGATAGCCTGTTTG
>CAYUYB010000490.1:0-1687 GCA_964449025.1 uncultured Desulfobacteraceae bacterium | reverse complement strand
ATTTGCATGCCCGTCAGCCATGCCACACAGAACTGGTATCCCCACCTCTAATCCGGTTTGTTCGGCTGCATCCTTATTGACATAGCCAATGATGTCAAATACTGAGTGCACCTCTGGCATCATTTCATTTACTGGTATCCCTGTCACATTTTCAAGGTCTTCTGACCAATTCTTTTTGCGAACATCATAAGCCCGTGTGGATGCTGCCTGTAAATCATCAATGGCAGATGAACCTGTCAATTTGTAGTTAATATACGTGTTTGTATGATGGACTTTCCTGGTTTTTTTATAGATATCAGGCTCATGATTTTTTAACCAAAGCAATTTGGGCATGACATGAAAGGAATCTGGTTTTCTCTTTCCAAATATTTCGCGGTATCTTTTTTCACCAAATTGCTCCAGCAACCAATGGCTTTCCTTATCCGCCCTCCTATCTATCCAAATCATCCCGCGTCGTAATGGACGACCGTCTTCATCAAGCGGCAACATGGTTGGCATTTGAGAACTGACACAAATGGCAGCAATACGGCCAGCTTTTATTGCTTGGTTACTGGTTATCTCTTGAATGACTTGCTGTGTTGCTTCCCACCAATCATCTGCGCTTTGCTCTGCTGCGTTCTGCCCTGGGTAATATGTCGGATATCCCGCCTCCCCCATAGCCAATGGGGTTCCGTTCGCTGAAAACAGGATAGCCTTTACATTTGTCGTACCAACATCAATGCCAAGTAAGAGTTTATTATCCATATGCTCATTCAATCCTTATTTTCATATTCCATAACTTCATCCCTCAGAGAGAAGTAGAGATTCATTTAATAGATTTGATTGTCAGTTATTGGTTAATTGTCTTTAAATATTTCAAACATTCACGAAAATATTAATGACTCAGATTTCTAATATATTATATCAAATAAATAATATTATTCATTTACTAGAAATAAATAATAAAACTGCACTACTTCCTTTTCTGGAGTGTGGCTAACTTGCAATAACAAAAGGATATTTTTTTATGAATTGAGCATCTCATTTGAAGAGTTGCGGTTAACAATTACATTTTTATAAGCTTAGAGATGAGTTGTCTTTGGATTTCTAAAATTGACATCATCTCAATGACTGGTTGAGTACATCAAAGAAGAGTTACAGCTTGTGCTTATTAATAATTGATTCAAGGTTCTGCAGATTACCATCTAGTTTTTTTATTATTGAAAGGTATATAGGATACATATCATTGTAAATATCAACCCACTCGTCAATTGGGTCTATGATCTTATCAACATGTTGATAGGTTTTCACAGCCTCCAAAAAGTCTTTATATATACCAATACCATATCCAGCAATGATCGCATCGCCCAACGGTGCACCGCCAATACCAGTCGATACCTCCAATGGGACATTTAGCATTGAGGCTTTAATCTTCAACCATATATCACTTTTTGCCCCACCACCAGTCGAGCGGAATTTATTGATTTTCACACCTTGACCATACGCTTCATCAACAACAGTCCTTAAGGCAAATGAAGTTCCTTCATAAAGGGAACGTACAATTTGATCTTGGGTGCTTGCAGCAGTCAGGCCAATAAACATCCCTTTGACATATGAATTCCATAATGGCGCTCTCTCACCTGATAGGTAGGGAAAATAGAACAGCCCGCCGCTACCTGCAGATGCTCTTGTTGCTATCCTGTTGAGA
>CAYUYB010000489.1:0-1692 GCA_964449025.1 uncultured Desulfobacteraceae bacterium | reverse complement strand
AAGGCCAAAAAGTAGGCCCGGCGGGAGAAGGCCTTCTCCGTCATTAAGCGTGATTCCAAACGTGTCCGGCTCACGCGGACTTTGCAGCATGCGAGCCAATGTAAGATATTTCCGTAATGCTCTATCGTCCAGAAAACAAGCACGGTCATCTATGGGGCGCAATCGGATCTCATAACGCCGCATCCCCCAGTGAGCTACCGCTTCCCCATCTACCCAGCGACGACTATCCAGGTATCGTCCTAGTAGAGACTCGCCCAGTGCTGTGAGCAGATTGTCCCGGAGAAGTTCCGGATCCTTAGCTGCCTCCTCATGGATCTTCAACATGCTATCCTCGGGATCATAGTATCCAAGGACGTTATCCCATTCCTTGCTCCTGGTCCAGCTGGATGTGGGAATCATCTTTGCTCCGCAAAAAAAAGTCAGGTGCTCTATGCGGATATCACGATTTTCCCAAACCATATCAAGCATCGTATTTTGGAGGCTCTTAGGGATAAATCTCTTCCCCGCCAGAAGCGCACTCGCTTCAGCATAATAGGAGAATAACAGAGGTGAATCAACACGAATGCAATCCTCGAACTTTTTGGGAAATGGCCGTGATGAAACAGTTTCCTGCTTCAGATTCAACCGTTGGTGGGCGATAAGAAGCGCCCGGACAGCTAAAGAAAATTTTTGAGGATCATGGTGGATCACGCTGGCGACCCTCAGGCGGTCCCGGGAATAAACGGTCGCTTCCACCGGGATCACCCCTAGACTTTCAACGTAATCTCGGTCAAGATAGATAGGACTTTTGCCTTCGAGGGCATAGTTGCGAATCACATCACCTGGGATGTGCTCTAGGTTGGCACTCAGTACCATATCAAACAAACCCTCAAAACCGCCCACAATATTCTGATCATAGGCCTCCACCAACTCGGATATATGAAAACCATGATCCCGTCCACGTCGGGATATATCGGTTTCTCCAGCCTGAACCCAGAAATTGGCTCCAAGAATTTTCAGGGCCCTCTGATTTTCCCGGATTGCCCGAATAATCGGGGGAAGCTGAAGGATGGGCATGATGCTTGTATACAGGCTGCCCGGCGCGTAAAGAATGAGGTCTGCCTTTCTTATCGCTTCGCAGATGGCTTCGCTCACACGGGGGCTCTCACAATATTCCACGGATAAATGGTCAATAGGCAAGAGACGCCGGGTGATCGCGGATTTTCTTTGTCCCCTGGCCGCAATCCCATTGCTGTACCTTAAAACCAGCTGCCCTGGTGTCGGAGTTGAAGGATGCAGACATCCAGGGGTGACCCCGATGGCCCGGGACAAGATGTCAATCCCACTTGAAATTGCCTGCAAATCCGGCGGATAATTTCCCTGTTCACCAGCCGATCGGAATATAGCTGCGGTGAGTATGACGTTTCCCAGACAATGTCCCCCCGGAACTATAAGGGGGCCTTCTCCTCCAGGAGAGATATATTTACCAAGGGATGATAGAAGGTTTATGAGGGACTCCGGGCAGTATCTTCTCAAGGGTTGAGGTACAGCTAGTAGAGGGTTGATTGCATATCGAAAATCCTTAAATCCTTTTGGAAACCGGTGATTGAAAATGCGGTGAATGATACGAATAACCTGTGGGATGGAAACATCGTCAAGGCCGTATGTTCTCTGAAGGTTTTCCCGTAATACCAGCGAGAGGAGCACCTTGCG
>CAYUYB010000488.1:0-1712 GCA_964449025.1 uncultured Desulfobacteraceae bacterium | reverse complement strand
TCTATTTCATATGTGAAATTTTATAGATTAAGTTGTTCCTGAGCAAACCGGTATGATTAATCAGGGAGGGATGAATGGATCTAGGTTTTATTGATTTATTGATTAACGCATTCAAATCAGGTTATCAATGCATTATAGCTTGCCGATGTCTCTTAGACGTTTGATGATTCTTGGGTGCTCTTCAAGAGCCTTCCAAAAGTACATTCTAACTCCTACGGCTCCTTCCTCTCTAAGCTCAGATGGTATCAGGTGGCCGTATTTATCCAGATACTCCAACGGTACAGCGATCTTCTCATCAACCGACAGAGCATTCCAGAATTCACTAACCCTGGAACTAATTTGGTTTCCTGCATATTCATCCGCCATTTGTCTGGCGACGGCCTTCAAAACCGAGTAAAGTCCACCGCCGATACTCGTGCGTGCCATATCAAAAGCTATATTTTCCCCATTGGAGCCGTATTCTTTTTCCAACATCTGATCACAGCGGCCCCAGTCAAATTTTAGATCCGGTTTCCTGTGAGGACTAATATTGAGTACAGTGTTTTCTATATGACAGTAAAAATTGGCCATAACAGATCTAAACTCATCCCTCTGGCTAACAACTTCCGGTCTGGCACGGAATGAATTAAATGCCATGTCAACTCTGGCGGAAACCTTGTCTATGGTTACAGCGGGATCAATCCTGTCAAGCAATTCATCTAATTTTGTTTTCATAACAACTCCATTATTATAAACGCCTAAAGATTGATGATGTCTGTTGAAGGGCTTCTACATAGGAACGGATCAATTCCTGGTAATTATGTGCATACCTTTCAGGCTGTTCATTCCTGATGGCGGAGGAAAAATTGCTTCCATGATGGGACATGAACTGCCTTATGATTTCCACCTTTTGGTCCCATGAATTCGGTTCGACATAACGGTCGAACACGTCCATAATATATCTTTCAACTGATTCGGCCTTGAGCTTCTCGGCGATTATATCCAGAATAACCCTTAACCCACCGTTAGTGCCGTCATGAGCATCATTGTAGGCCATTACGATATCTCCATGCCTACGCTGATACTCGTGGGCTATCATTTCCTTCGCCCGACTGGCCGCCTCTGATGCCGACAATTGGCCTCCATGGGAAACGCAAGATGTGAAGTGGTAGTTATAATAATCACTGATAACCTTGGTGAACTCATCGAAAGATCCAACGGTATTGGACTTTAAGGAATAGCGCATCCTCGCTTCATCATGCGGGGTTCCGATCTTTTGGGCGATAGTCTTTTCATCCATTTCTTCCAGCAAGTTTTTTATCAAAGTCATGTATACCTCCATAATTTAAAGAGAACGAAATATTTGATTTACCTTGTCAACAGATTCGACGTAAGCTTTTACGATCATTTCATAATGCTTTGCAAACCTTTCAGGCGGTTGGGATATGATTTCGGGCGGCAATTGATTTTCAAGGTTCTTGATAATTGTCCTGATCAAACCAACTTTGCTCTCCCAGTCTAAGGGGTCCAGAATAAGCTTTAAAACGCCATTAATGTGTTTTTCCTGTTCTTCATGCTTATATTGTTCCGACATCAAGTCAAGAATTAATCTCAAGCCGCCATTTGTTGCGTCTCTGGCCTCAGACATGGCAGCCGATACACCCCCTTTATTGTGAAATGTTCTCTCCAGTAAAGCAAAAGCCTCGGCTCCTGCCGCTCGGAAATCAGCCTTG
>CAYUYB010000487.1:0-1718 GCA_964449025.1 uncultured Desulfobacteraceae bacterium | reverse complement strand
AGGCTATTGCGGGTAGAAAAGTGGCGCATATCAAAAAGGTCATTACAATAAGGCTCAATCGGCGTTTCATTAGCTCGGCCTCCTTATCTGCCGCTAGCGTTGCCATCTATTTTAATCCAATGAAGAATTTATTTAAATCTCTAAATATTGTAATATATATAATAAATTATTACATATATTATATAGGCTAAACTTGACAATGTCAATAATTATTGTATAAAATAATTACAAATATTACAATAAATATGTATTAAAAAGTCCATGAACGGTTTTGAACGCGCCAAGCAGAGGAAAAGGCAGAGCATTATGAGTGCTGCGCTGGAGCTTTTCCGTCAGCATGGCTTCAAACGGGTCGGCATTTATGAAATTGCGCGCTCCGCCGGCGTTTCACAGGTTACCATGTATAGACATTTCGGCAGCAAGGAGAACCTGGTGCGCGAGGTGATAAAAAGCTTCACGCAGGAAATTATGGATAAATACAAGGAATTCATTAGAGGTGACCTGCCTTTTAAAGAAAAGCTTGAGGCTATCATCCTTGATAAGAATAAGCTTGCTAGCCAGTTCGATGGCGAATTATTGAAGTCGATTTGGTTCGATGATCCTGAGCTGAGGGATTATATGGAAAAGCTGTGGAAGCAGGAGGTGCCCGCCATAACGCAGGAGTTCTTCCAGCAGGGAAGGAGGCAGGGGTATATCAGTAAAAAAATTTCAGATGAATCCATCAATTTGTTCTTCGAGGTCTTGCGCAGGGGATTGGTATCCAGCCCGGACATCATGGAGCAGATGCGTAAAAAACCCCGTATCATCAAGGACCTTATTTCTCTCTACCTGTACGGCCTTAACGGCTAGTTTTGACAATTTAGCTCGGTGACAATTTAAGTTTTTAACACTCAGTTTGGTGTCTTGTTTTATTGACACATACTCCCCGCCTGTGCTACTTTTTAATACCGTGGCAGCGTAGCTCAGTGGCAGAGCAGGGGACTCATAAGCCCTTGGTCAGTGGTTCAAATCCACTCGCTGCTACCAGTAATCCTAAAACACTTCATATAGAACAAGGATTTACTAAAAATCCTCAAACCTATTCAAGTATAACTACAGAACAAGGGATTCCTATAAAACAAGCTATTGATAACTTCTTGCTATCCTGCAAGGTAGAAGGCAAATCATCAGGTACTATTGAATGTTATACAGACAAACTCAAAGGATTTCTCTGGTATGCCAGGAACTATAACTGGCCAGACAATATTACCTTAATTACTACCAACCATTACAGGGAATTCCTGGCATATCTCAGAGATACACCTCATAGATTCAACAGTACCTGTCCCAGAGCCATGAGGCCATGCAATTCCACTACAGTTCAGAAATACTATAGAGCCTTATCATCTATGTTAAATTGGCTGATCAGAGAGGAGATAATTCAATACAATCCACTAATTAAGATCAAAGTACCCAAGGCTGAGAAGAAGGTAATAAAAGCACTGTCCAGTAAGGAAGTAACTCAGCTAATATCTGTATTTGATAACAGCTTTGAAGGCAAGAGAAATAAAGCCATGATACTGGTGCTGGTAGATTGCGGATTAAGATTAGGAGAATTACTCAAGATTAGCATAAAAGATATAGATATGAATCAACAGATAATTAAGGTAGATGGCAAGACTGGTGAAAGAGTAGTCAGATTTGGATTAACAACAGCCAAGGCACTATTAAAGTATATG
>CAYUYB010000486.1:0-1718 GCA_964449025.1 uncultured Desulfobacteraceae bacterium | reverse complement strand
TTTCTTTAAAGATAATCAATTTGGTATCTTTACGGACAATCATTTTATTTTAATATGTTGTAAATATGTTCAGAACATGGATCTAAAAAGATAAAAATAGTGAAATTAATTTTTCTGAAATATGATTAACCAAAATTTTTGATAAATTACGGATATAAATAGACTAAAGTTTCCTTGTTGATAAATTGTTGATAATGAGATAAATATAAAAAGAAAAAAGTTGCATGTCTTAGCCTAAAAGGCTATATTTGAATTACATACAAACAAATACGACATGCAACACATGAAAATTACAAAGAATTCAGGAGAATTTCAAAATTTTATAGACAGTGACAACAAAACAGGCCTATGCCTGGAAGACACATTAAGGTTCTTTGACACACGGCGTATATTCGGGCAATTCGAAACTATCAAACAAAGTGGGCTAAGGGTGACTATGATTATGACCACCCTTTTAGTGATGCTGTTTTACCGCAGCAGGAACATTCACAGCTTTTTCTCGCGGCAGATAGGGAAACAAACAAGCAGGAATGGCAGTAAGAATCCTTACTACGATCTATTGGGGAATGAGAATATCAACTGGCGTTCGATCCTGTATTTGTTTGCAAAACGTTACCTGAGCCTGTCCGGGCGAATTGCTGCCCACAGCGGTAAGACCAGAGCTTTAATATTCGATGATAGTCCGATAGAAAAGAGCGGCAGGAAGATAGAAGCTGTCAGCAAGATGCATGATCATGTTACCGGGCGATTTATCTTAGGATACAAACTTCTTGTATGTGGGTATTGGGATGGAGAAAACTTTATTCCTGTTGATTTTTCCCTGCATCGCGAACGGGGTAGTGGGCTTGATAAAGCACGGGAGAAGCGTAACCGGGCCAGGCGGAAGGCCCGGCAGGCTGAAGCTGTTTACCTGGCTAACAAGGATAGGCACCTTGAAGCGAGGGCAATACTGAACCGGCTCAGGGATCAAATGAACGGTTGTTCAAAGAAGGCCACGGCAATGGAATATGAAAAGCAGGAAAAACGGGTATCCCGTTCCAAAAAGAAGCAATCAGGACTTGGTAAAAAGATGAGGCTGGCCCAGTCTATCCTGGAAGAAAAAGAAGCGGTAGTCAGGAAGATGGAGAAGGAAGCGCCACTGTATGGGCTTACCACTTCTCAGCGGAGAAAGCAGTACAGGAAAAACAGGGACAAGAACAGTCCGGGGCACCAGCGGAGATCGGAAGCCGACATATGCAAAACGCAGAGTGTGATCAATATGTTGGTCAGGGCTGTAAGAAGGGGGTTCGAATTTGATTATGTATTGTTTGACAGTTGGTTTTTTTCCAAAGATATCCTTGCACGTGTTGAAAGGTTCCGCACCAAAGGAATCAAGCTCATTGCAATGATTAAGATGGGAAGGAACCTATACAGGGATTGCCTGAGTGGTATGGAGATGGATGCTGCCACGCTCAGGAAACGGTACCGGGACAAGTCAAAACGGAACCGGAGGTTTAATGCAAGGTACATTAAAGTTCCTGTTTGGTATGACAACCGCAGGGTGAACCTGTTCTTTGTAAAGCTGGGATCTGGAAGTAAATGGAGAGCCTTTATAACCAATGATATGGAATTGGGGTTCAATAAACTGATGGAAACTTATCATATCAGGTGGAGCTGTGAGGTATTTTTTTATGGAAAGCATATCGTTATGCAAACTAAACGAATTTCGCGATTGTCAG
>CAYUYB010000485.1:0-1746 GCA_964449025.1 uncultured Desulfobacteraceae bacterium | reverse complement strand
CAAACCCTTGAAAATGAGGCCACGTCCACTGAACGTGATAGATGTTGTCTTGAAAGGAATGGCCGTGACCGGAGGGCCGTTCGACTGACTCACGGGCCTGAGTTTATCGAAGGCCTGTCCCTTTTCTTTGTTCCGGATCTCCCGGAATCGTGTACTAATTTGAATTATCAGGAAGTTTGGTGATCGGTTTCTGTTGCACTGTCTTCCTTTAAACCTGAGATTGAGACCACGACGGCGGTAATGAACCAGAAAGGCTCCATTATCCGCACGATTATGAACGTGTTTGCCCCGATAGCGTGAAACAAGAGCCCTATAAAGCCTGCCAGAAATCCTATGGCTATACCTTCCTCAAAGGGATCCTTAGCGGATATTAATGTACCGTGCGCCCTTTTTAACACTGTTATTATCAAAGACAGGAACGTAACCAGGCCAAGAAATCCGGTCTCCGTGATTACCCTCACGTACTGGGCGTCCACGAATCGGTAACCTGTTATGCCGTGACCCAGTATCGGGTGCTTGAGCCAGGCCACCAAGGCAGCCTGCCAGGTCCTCACGCGGGCGGATGTGGATGTGTCAAGCCTTACGCCCGCTATCTCCACCACATCAGCGCGATTCGCCCCCTGCGTGAAGGTATAGGTTATCCTCTCTTTGGCCACCCTGGGGGTCAGATAAGGGAGGCTAATAACCAGCAGCGCCAGTACCACCAACACCCATCTCCTTTTTTTCGCGAGGTACAAAAAGGTGAACAACGCGGGAATAGCCGCCAGGTAAGAGGCCCTGGACTGGGTATAGAAAAAGGGAATGGCGAAAAGGATTATCATAAAACCATAAAACAATCGTCTTCCAGAAGAGGGGCTGGTAAGGCACAGGCCGGCAGCTATGGATATCATAAAGACCAGGTACCCCCCAAAGGTATTCGGCTCTCCGGACGCGCCTTCAAAAGGGGCGCTGACCCTGCCCCCCAGAGGAATCTGGAATATCCCAATAACGGAGACTATCGCGCAGGTAATCAGCATGGCCCAGACGTAACTTCTTGCCTGGCTCTTGCTTTCCAGGTAATTGACCGCCATGAAATAGATTATAACGTACTCAAAATATTTCAGCACGAAAAAGACACCTGTCTTCAGATCAACCCTCCCGAATAAGGCCCCCAGCAGGGTGGAGATGAGACAGATTATCAGGTAATACGCGATCGGTTTATTCAGGGGTGTCCTTAGGAACAGACCCAGTTCTTTATCGATAGCCATCTTCGCCAGCCAGCTGAAACCGATTATGATCAGGATCAAATCATCCAGCCTGATGGTGACTCCGCGCTCCAGAGCGGCACCACTGGTCTCTCCCACGATGAATTCGGGGCTCAAAAGCATGGAGAATATAAGTATATAAAGGGCGATCTTTGTGCTGGCAAAACTCGCGGAAAAGATCACGAGCCCGATCACCATGGCAATGGCCGAGGTGGCCGAAAGGTTGGGGATAAACACGCTGAAGGAGATAAGAATCAAGAGGATAATTACCAGGGGGATAATCAGTTGAAGCGTGCTTTGACCGGAGTTCTTCAAATATTCTCCCCCCTGATATGCGCACCTGAAATGCACCGACTAATATCTGATGTCACAGACACTGTAAAACAGATCTCCCCGCCTTCCCCTAAAAGGGGAGGGAAATTAGATTTATGCGCCTCGCGCTCGCCGTCTTGAAAACAATGGCTCTGAGCGAAGACATGTCCCTTTTCTTCGTTCCGGATCT
>CAYUYB010000484.1:0-1748 GCA_964449025.1 uncultured Desulfobacteraceae bacterium | reverse complement strand
GATTGCCGATCGGTAGTATTCAGCAACATATTTTTTTATGGCAGTTGAAAGGACTGCTAATTTTTACACCAGCATCGCGATTACAAGAATTAATTGCGGACATTTATTGCAAAGCTATTAAATCGTTAACTGACGGCGATGTTTTTTATCAACAAGCCGAGCAAATCCTCCTGTCAGAACTTGACCTTGTAAGCTGGAAGCCAAAGCATCGCCTTTCTTTTAGTAAGAATTTCTCCGACACTCAGTCCGCCGATCGTATTGACGCCGAGTACTTCCAGCCAATGTATGAGGAAATTATAAAGGCGGTTAAATCTTCAAAGCAGTATGCATCGTTGGGCGATATTGTTTCCATTAAGAAATGCATCGAGCCCGGCAGTGAAGCATATCATGATGATGGCATTCCTTTTATCAGAGTTAGCAATCTCTCAAAGTTTGGTATCTACAATGACAACCAGCAATACCTTTCTGAGTCACTATACGAAACTTTAAAAATGCATCAACCAAAAAAAGGAGAAATACTTCTTTCTAAGGATGCAACGCCTGGTATCGCCTATTACTTGGAGGATACGCCTATTAAGATGATTCCTTCTGGCGGGATTCTTCGATTAGCGGCCAATGATATGGATAGTGTTTATCCTGAATATCTAACCCTTGTATTAAACTCTGTGGTTGTCCAGAAACAGATTGAGCGTGATGTTGGGGGTTCAATAATCAATCATTGGCTTGTGGATCAGGTTCAAGATACCTTGATCCCTATCTTGCCTGCCTCAGTGAAAAAAGGAATTTCTGAAAAAGTAGCCGAATCATTCTTTAATCGAGAGCAGTCAAAGCGTCTACTTGATATCGCCAAGCGAGGCGTCGAGCTGGCAATCGAGAAAAGCGAAAAAGACGCTGAAAAATGGATTGCTGGGAAAATGAATAAAGAAAAAATGAATGCTTGATAAAGATATAGATAAAAAAGGCGAAACTCCCTGGATTCCGTATGGCTAATATGTCACCCCAATATCTTTATGTATTTCTTGATGAAGGGGGTGATTTCAATTTTTCAGCGACGGGAACAAGGTTTTTTACGTTGACCACGATTACCACGACGAGATCCTTCCCTTGGGACATTCCCCTCTTGTCGCTGAAATTTGACTTTATAGAACTAGGTCTTGATATTGAATACTTCCATGCATCAGAAGATCGGCAAGCTGTACGCGATCAAGTATTTAAGATTATCGGTGGTAATTTATCAAACGTACGCATTGATTCTCTCATTATTGAAAAACGCAAGACAGGACCTGCGCTGCAGGTGTTAGAGAAGTTTTACCCGAGGATGATCGGTTATCTATTAAAGTATATCCTTGACCCTGATAATTTAAGAGACATTACAGAAGTAATTGTCATCACGGATAGTATCCCCGTGAGTAAAAAACGAGAAGCCGTAGAGAAGGCGGTCAAACAAACGCTGTCTAATATGTTACCTTCCGGCATAAGGTATAGAATTTTACACCATGCGTCAAAATCTTGTGTCAGTCTTCAAATTGCAGATTATTGTAATTGGGCTGTTTTTAGAAAATGGGAACGGAAAGATTTACGGAGCTATGAGTTAATACGCTCAGGGATAAAAAGTGAGTTTGATATCTTTAAATCTGGAACGAGGTGTTATTATTGAATTCATTATAAAAAATGACCGCCCTGACTACCCTTTCGGGAGAGCCCCTTGGGCTCTTATCATCAGGGCGGAACCTTTACTATTTAAAGTA
>CAYUYB010000483.1:0-1751 GCA_964449025.1 uncultured Desulfobacteraceae bacterium | reverse complement strand
TTTCAATCTTTTCAGGGTTGACCTCACTCTCAAACATATGAAGAAATACCTCCAAGCTTTTTGCCTAAAATACTCGTTACGGCAGTATTCCAGCCCTCAGGGCCGGATTCCCGCGTGATAATCAATCCCGGCACCTGTCTTTCAAAATCCGGGAAAACCTGTTCCGACCTGATCAAAACAGGCTGGTCCACCTGCTCAAGCATGGGAAAATCATTGGGACTGTCCCCCAGGGCAACCGTGAAGGTCTCGCCGTGAGATTCCTTATGCCAAGAGATGATCCTTCGCACAGCATCCCCTTTATCGATTCTGCCGTGTATATGATAGAAACGTCCTCCTTTGGAGATCTGAAAACCTCTTTTTTGTGCAGCCCTACCCAGGACGTCCAAGTCTATCTGATCCTCTTCCTCCATAATAAAGGGTTCATCGAACTCCCTCCTGGCAGCCAGTGCGGAACTCTCTCTGTCCAGTTTGGTGATACCTGATATCTCTTCAGGGGTCATTTCGGAAAAACCTCGCAATCTTAACCCCAGCTCATGCCCGATCTTTCCAAGAGCTTCAACGAGATCCTGGTAAGCCGGTCCTTCGGAACATTTCCTTAGATTTCCCTCAATCACAGCATGGGGGGGGATTCCGGCCTCCCAATCTTTCGGAAAAAAGATTCCGCCCCCGTTCTCCGAAATAAAAGGTGAGGTGAGACCTATTTGTCTTCTCAGTATATCCAGCTCCGACCTTGTCTTGCTCGATACCATGATAACAGGGATATTGTAGCTCCGGCATAAATCCAGAGCTGGCTCGGCCTTATCCCATTGGTAAGAATTATGGTCCAGCAACGTACCGTCCACATCCGTAAAGATCAACATCAAAGGTTGTTTTACAGAAGATAGATTATCTTTTCCCATTTTAAACGATCACACTGTTTCAGGGCTAACCCATTATTAAGGACAAACCATATCTTATTAACATCTAGGAAGCTGTTGGGATTATATTTTTCAGCAGGATAAACGCCTTTTTTCCTGTTCAACGGCCTCTATCAAATCATAGGAAATTTGTGGCAGTTTGGTGTAGACCCTCTCCCAGGATACGGTTTGAGGAAATTCAAAGATTCTGTCCCTGGTTTTGTTTTCTACAGACAGGATTGCCTCGGCCAGTCCTCTTTCCAGAAATGGCTTAAATTCCTGGTGGCTGTTTATAAACCTTAAGAACCTTTCAGTCACCTTGTAGGGAAGAGTAAGCAATTCGCCGGCGCTCAGAATTGAATTCCGAAACACATTTTTTACCATGTATTCCTCCGCATCCCTGTCATGCACTAGATTGCTGAAGCTCGCATCATCGGAATACTTTTTTATCTGTTCTTCCGCGACGGCCTGATAGATTATTGCCAGATCCCTGAAAAAGGTTTCGGATATCTCAAGCCCTTCCTCTATCACCAGGGCATTCATCAGCGTGATCACTATATCTATGGCCATCCGATTCAGCCCGCCCGCCCTGTCATCCTCCGACACAGCCTGATGTTTGTGGTCAAAAGGCTCGTTTGAGAACATTACCTGGGCGGATGACGAAGCCTTTCGGAAAACCTCTATTAGCGTGAAGATTTCCACCCCCCAGTTGGTAGCAAACCGCATCTTCTTCAACAGGTCTACATGAAACACTACCTCGCCGGAGAGCTGATAATGAAACCCCAACAGAAAATCCACCAGACGCAGCATCTTTTCTTCCTGGCTTTCCGTGAACTTCCTCTTCAGCGCCAGCAG
>CAYUYB010000482.1:0-1765 GCA_964449025.1 uncultured Desulfobacteraceae bacterium | reverse complement strand
TGGCTATTCGTTCCAGGCCGTAAGTGAGTTCTACCGATATGGGATCAAGCCTTATGCTCCCCGCTTGCTGAAAGTAGGTAAACTGGGTGATCTCCATTCCGTCCAGCCACACCTCCCAGCCCAGACCCGAGGCACCGAGGGTCGGCGATTCCCAGTCATCCTCTACAAACCGTATATCGTGCTCCATGGGGTCTATTCCAACGGACCTTAGGCTATCGATGTAGATATCCTGGATATCCAAGGGGGAGGGTTTAATAATGACCTGATACTGGTAGTAATGACCCAGCCGATTGGGATTCTCCCCATACCGACCGTCCGTTGGGCGCCTGGAGGGCTCCACGTAGGCCACGGACCATGGTTCCGGGCCCAAAGACCTGAGCAGGGTAGCGGGGTGGAAGGTGCCTGCGCCTACTTCCATATCATATGGCTGTTGTATGAGACA
This sequence comes from uncultured Desulfobacteraceae bacterium, assembly GCA_964449025.1. Taxonomy (GTDB): domain Bacteria; phylum Desulfobacterota; class DSM-4660; order Desulfatiglandales; family HGW-15; genus CAYUYB01. Next base: position 1,323 of record CAYUYB010000482.1, on the reverse strand, counting down.
TCCCCTGTCGGCCCAGAATTTCTCTAGGCGCATGATCAGTTCCTGAAAGGTCATTGATATCTCCGTTTGCAAGTTATTTAAGCCGTTAAAACCTTTGTTTAAGCATTGGAAACCTATCACCAAGGATAGTCTATGTCAAGACACACGCTATGACCTGTAGACCAGCAATACGTCACCCCTGATTTGGCTTGTGAGGAATGACAAACAAGAAAGAAGCACACATAACGCCAAATGATTAATCCTGTGGACATTTTCTAAAAAAGGATATAAAAGATCGGGCCTATGGATAAGAATAAAAAAGGCATAATATGGATGATATAGATGCCATAAAGAGGACGCTACAGGCCAGAATACCCAAGACCGCAGGGGATGCCTATTCCCGTTATCTGCATTCGGCTGTTTTGATTCCTCTTTTTATGGAAAACGGCACATATAAGATCCTGTTTACTGAAAGGTCTCATAATGTCGAACATCACAAGGGCCAGATATCTTTCCCCGGAGGCGTTGTCGATAAAAGAGACAAATCCTTTCTGGAAACCGCCCTGAGGGAGAGTTATGAAGAGATCGGTCTCTTATCCGAGGACGTTGAGATACTGGGCCAGTTAGATGAACAATGTACCGTCACTTCCCATTTTGTCATCCACCCTTTTGTAGGGCTTATACCATATCCCTATGCTTTTAAAATCAACCGGGATGAAGTGGAAAGTCTCATCGCTATTCCCATTAGTTCTTTATCTGACAAACAAGACCTTGTAACCATGGATGGTCTCAACTATCATGGAACGAGCTATCAGTACGAAGGTTACACCATCTGGGGAGCAACAGCGAGTATCACGAAAAATCTTGTCAGTATAATAGATGAAAATTTCTCCTTGCCTGAAAAGGCCGGATGAGGTATATCCTTTTTCGAATAGGGATATGCCGAGGAAATTAGTCGCAAACAGCCTCCCCGGCGACCGGGAAATTCGGGACGTGGCTCAGTCTGGTAGAGCACCGCGTTCGGGACGCGGGAGTCGCTGGTTCAAATCCAGTCGTCCCGACCAGTAAAATCACCTGCGGGGCTTTCCGCATGTTATTGATGCTGAAAGCCTTTTTCTGTCTTGTTGTTTTACAGGAAAGAGATACATGAATAACATCAAGGCTATAGGATTCGATCTTTTCAATACGCTGATCACGGTGGAACCACGTGCCCTTTCCCTGGCCATGGACAGGCTCATCCTGAGCCTTACCCAAAGCGGTTTCCCCATACAGGAGGAGCCGTTCAAAAAAAGTTACCAAGAGATGGCTGCCAGGTTTATCCAGCGCTCCAGGCAGGAAGGAAAA
>CAYUYB010000481.1:0-1770 GCA_964449025.1 uncultured Desulfobacteraceae bacterium | reverse complement strand
CGTCAGCGGCCAGGTAGCCAAGGCGCGTCATGTTAATTGTCACCACGCCGATAGATCCGGTCAACGGATTGGCGCCGAATAACCCGCCGCCGCGCCTCTCAAGGGCACGCAGGTCCAGCCGCAGGCGGCAGCACATGGACCTGGCATCATCAGACGACATGTCTGAATTCACGTAGTTTGCAAAATAGGGAATGCCGTATTTTGCTGTGACTTCCCATAGCCTTTCCAGGCCCGGTGCCTCCCAATCGAAATCCGGATCAATGTTATACGTGGGTATGGGGAAGGTGAAGACCCGGTCTCTCGCATCGCCCTCTGCCAACACTTCAAGGAATGCGCGATTAAACATGATCATTTCGTGTTGAAAATCCGCATAGATCTCTCTTTGTGGCTCACCGCCGATGATGACATTTTCCTGGGCCAGCGTGCCCGGCGGCTGTACATCGAGTGTAACGTTGGTAAAGGGAGTCTGGAAACCTACCCGCGTGGGCACATTTACGTTAAAAACAAATTCCTGCAGGGCCTGCTTGACCTCTTTGTATTCAAGGCCGTCAAAACGGATAAAAGGTGCCAGAAGAGTATCAAAATTTGAAAAGGCCTGTGCTCCGGCGGCCTCACCCTGCAATGTGTAAAAGAAATTAATAATCTGCCCGAGCGCGGTCCTGAAGTGTCGTGCAGGGCTGCTTTCCGCCTTGCCGGGAGCCCCCCTGAAACCTGAGCGCAGCAGATCCTGAAGGTCCCACCCCACGCAGTACACTGACAACAGGCCCAGGTCATGGATATGGACCGCGGCGGATGTGTGCGCTTCGCGAATCTCAGGAGTGTAAATTTTATTGAGCCAGTAAGTCTTGCTGACCTCGCTTGAGATATAGTTATTCAATCCCTGTAAAGAATAGGCCATATTGCTGTTTTCACGGACCTTCCAGTCCAGACGATCCAGATAGCGCTCGATCAGGTCAAGGTCGGCCTTTTTTACCATCTCCCGGATGCCCGCATGTCGATCCCGATAGAGAATGTAGGCCTTTGCTGTCCTCTTAAACGGCGAGGCCAGCAACACCTCTTCCACCATGTCCTGAATTTCCTCAACCGTTGGCACAGTGTCCAGAAATACAGTCTGGGCAAGGCCTATAACTCGGATTGTGAGCCGTCGGGCAGTATCCTCTGAGAATTCACCAGTGGCCCGGCCCGCCTTCAGTATGGCAAACGTAATCTTTGATGACTCAAACGGTACCAACCGTTGGTCACGTTTTCGGATCCGGGTTAGGCCGATATACTCTGTAATGCTGACTGCCTGTTGGGGAACCTCAACAACTGTTGTCATGGTCTATTTCCTCTCAAAGGGATCGATGCTTTTAACTAACAAAGGCCGTTTTTAAATTCCGCATTCTATACTACGTAACTCCAACATATTGAGGATAGTCAAATATAAATCACAAAATATAGTATTATTATCGGGCTGTCAAGCACTCGACTTTAAAAAAATTCAGTAGACGTTCATAGGTTCAAAGTTCACCCTGTTAAATTTCCCGAAGGGAACCCTATTTAACAGGATGAACCATTCAGGGTTACCTTTCTTTCTGCAGTGATATGGGCTGCTAAGACTGAAGAACTCGAGGGTTGATAATATGATTGCATTACTATATTATATTTTTGTAAGGAGAATATAATAATGTTACAGGAGGCTCAATCCATGCAATCAGTCATTACATCAAAGTTCCAAACCACCATTCCAAAAGGGGTGCGAGAAAGCCTCAAGCTTACAATTAATGATAC
>CAYUYB010000480.1:0-1792 GCA_964449025.1 uncultured Desulfobacteraceae bacterium | reverse complement strand
CATGGCCAGTTGTTTGATCACAAAATCTTTGCCCTTTTTGGCCTCTACGTTTACCACCGAGCCCCTGTTGAATTCCAGTCTCACACCCTCCACATAATTGCCGTCCCTGAATGACGGGAGATTGGCATAGTAGATCCCTTTCGTCCCCCTCCAGTCAGGGGATATAAAGATCTCAAAGCTGGGGATATTATGGCCTGAGACACCGATCCACCTCCTTTTTTCACCGGGCACAATTCTCAGGTCAATATGCTGGGATAGGATATGGTAGTAATCCACAGCCATGGAGTTGATCCAGTTTTTTATAGCCATCGCATCCCTGTGTATCCGCCTCCATTCCCTGACAGGGTCCTTTTTATCCAGATAACATGCCCTTATTACCTGGGATGTATACTGTTTCATGGATATCCCGGCCTTTTCAGCAAGTTCCGGGGTGGGCAACATGCACAAGGTCCAGCCAAAGGCGCCTTCATCCTCCCTTTTCCAGAGGATATCACGCAAGGGCTTCCTCGCGACGGCCGCCTTTCCTATCCTCTTCGGGTCAATATGGCGAAGATGGGTTATAGACTCCGGTGCAAAAAGGGATATACTGCCATTAAGGTTCTCGTAGAGCTGCCTTTCACCCGGCGCGTTGAATATCAGCTGCCCGTTATTTGCCCTCTCAAAAAGATTTTTATCCATTTGAGATGTATTCCCGGCCCTGAGGATCGGGTTCATTCCCATGTCCAGTACCTTGGCCTGAAGGATCTCCGCGAGTTTAACGGCAGCGTGGTCATAACGGATCAAGATGCTGTCATTTCTTTGGAAGCTCCTTGTCCTAGCGGTCTTAAGTCCCCACAGAAGAACATCTGCATAGCGATCCATCTGGATTCTTGAAAGCATAATAGTTTGATTTACCTCCCGTCTATATATTTTCGGGGTATTATATCATTTTTCTATACACGCGTAAAGGAGATGTTATTTCCCTTCCCCCTAATATTTTTCCGGAAACGCCAAATATCTATTGCATATCACGCTGTTTAGATAGAAAATCCATTTGCTACCGAGGATATGTTCTATAAGTTGTCCAAAAAGGATAAAAGATTAGATCCTATTGAGCTATGAATAGACGCGTTTGCAGAAGGTTACAACAACTGTAACATCGTTATTTCAGCGCTGCGTCCAGCGCGGGATAAGCTTCAGCCGGAATAGAGGACAATTGTCATTCACCGGCCCGTTCGACTCACTCACGGCCCTGAGCGAAGTCGAAGGGTTGCCCGGGGAAACCAGAAGACTTTAATATAATTTCATTTTCCTGGATTGAGGATGAAGTCCGTAATAACCAAAAAAATAGGTTGTGCGAAGCTCTCCAATAATGTTTGGCCCGCGGGACCTTCTTTGTCACGGTCAAATCCCGGCCTTTAACATCTTGAGATCTGTATGAATCTATTAAAAGACGACCTACAAAAATACCTTTGCATCCACGGCCATTTCTATCAGCCCCCCAGGGAAAACCCCTGGCTAGATATCATAGAGTGCCAGGAATCAGCCTCCCCCTATCATGATTGGAATGAGCGCATCACTCGCGAATGTTACGGACCCAATACATGCGGCCGGTTACATGGCAAGGAAGGCCATATCCTGAAACTGGTGAATAATTACCAGTACATGAGCTTTAATTTCGGACCGACCCTTTTAACATGGCTTGAAGATTTTCACCCCCGCATATATCAAAAGATTATTGATGCCGACAGTTATGGACGCGACAGATATTCCGGTCACGGCAACGCGCTGGCCCAGGTGTATAATCATATAA
>CAYUYB010000479.1:0-1826 GCA_964449025.1 uncultured Desulfobacteraceae bacterium | reverse complement strand
GACGGTAACCTTGTATGTCCTGGGGACATGGTATCGGGGGTGTGTCAGCCTGTGTGAGAGGTCACCATCATTGGTCATAAGCAGTAAGCCAAGGGTGTCGAAATCAAGGCGTCCGACCGGATAGAGCCTCCGGGGGATATCCCTGACAAGATCGGTCACGACAGGCCTTTCTCCAGGGTCTCTGAGGGAAGATATATAACCGAATGGTTTATTCAGCATCAGATAGACCCTGACGGACGGCTTCGGGACCTCATTGCCATTCACCATGATACTATCCTTGCCCCAGATAGCCCTGGCGCCCGGTTCCGAGACGGTCACGCCGTTCACGCTGACCAGGCCCGCCTTGATCATTTCATCCGCCCGGCGCCTGGACGCTATCCCGGCAAGGGAAAGTATTTTGTTAAGCCGCTGTGACCCGTTTGGAGAGCCTTTCACGATTCTCTTTCTTCGTCCGGTTCATCAGGGGAAGTGACCTCCGTTGCGTCCTGTCCCGGGTCCTTTTCTTCAGCGGGGACCTCAGAGGACAAAAACAGCCCTCCGGGTTTTTGCTCGGGTGCCGCCTCTTCACCGGGAGATGAGGGTTCGTATTCCTCTGAACCGAAGTCCTTAATCTCTTTCAGTTTTGGCAGGGAAGATATATCCTTAAGATCAAATACCTCTAAGAAGCGTTTTGTCGTACCATATATAAGAGGCCTGCCGGGTAGATTCTTTCGACCCATGATCCTGATGAGCCCCTTTTCCAGAAGTGTTTTCAGGATTCCTCCCACATCCACTCCTCTCAATCTTTCTATCTCGTGGCGCAGGATCGGCTGTTTGTAAGCTATTATGGCTAGTGTCTCCACTGACGGTCTTGAAAGCCTGCTGGGGGTGCTCTGAAGCATTTTCAGGATATAGGATCCGTACTCGGAACAGGTCCTGAATTGATAACCTTCCGCAACCTCCTTCAGTGTGTAGCTGCGGTCCAGGACCTCGTAGTCATGTTCCAGCACCTTTAAAGCGTTTTTGATATCGGATGTGTCCGCTTCCGGAAGGCAGTCACGAAAATCCTTGATGGTAAGGGGCTTATCCGATGAAAAGAGCAGGGCTTCAAGTATCAGTTTCAATGATTTGGCCATTATCTTCTTCCTCATTATCCGTGAAACGGGCCTCCAGGCGTATATCGCTGTCGGGGGCGGGCTGAAATATCCTGACCATGCCTATGTGAACGAGTTCGAGCAGGGCCAGGAAGGTTACGATGAGTTCGGATATTGTCTGTTTTTCGTTAAAGAGTTCTTTGAAAAAGACAGTGGATCTTTGCCTCAGTTGTTCCAGGATAAAGGCCGTTTTGTCCTTTATATTTATGGTCTCGGAGACTAGAATCAATGGGGTGCCTGGAAGTCTCTGTTCCACGATCCTCTTGAAGGCGTCCATGAGCTGGAAGATGTTGACATCCAGTTCTATGTCACTCCCTTCCAGTTGAGACATGTAATGGCTGGGCATATGGCGCTTAAAGACGTCCCTGTCCAGCATCTCTCTGGCAGACAACTCACCGGCTACCTCTTTAAGGCGTATGTATTCCAGGAGCGGTCCCGTGATCTCGGTCCTGGGATCTTCCTCCTCATCCGTGTCGCCCTTGCCCTGTTCCGGAAGAAGCATCCTGGATTTTATATGGATGAGGGTTGACGCCATAAGGAGAAAATCTCCGGCCACGTTTATATTAAGGGCCTTCATCATATCCAGATATTCGAGGTACTGATCGGTGATCAGGGAAATGGGGATATCAAATATGTCCACCTCGTTTTTTCGAATAAGATGGAGGAGCAGGTCCACAGGCCCTTCAAAGATTT
>CAYUYB010000478.1:0-1827 GCA_964449025.1 uncultured Desulfobacteraceae bacterium | reverse complement strand
ACAAAGGCAAAAGAATGGAAATATGAGAAGGAATATCGATATATTATTCCATTTACCTGGGTAAATAGAATAATATTCAATCATAGTGGCTATCATAAAGCCAAAGAATATTTAAGTAATTGTAAAATTGATTGTACCAATCCTGAATGTAATAATGATAAATTTAAAAAATATGAAATTGATCCTGGTGCATTATTTAGAATAAAAACATTAGATATTAAATCATTAAAAAAATTATGGATTGAATCAAATGATTCTGAGATCATATTCCTTTGTAATATTAATGACGTATCAAATAATAGTTTGGGTAAAATTTATTTAGGTTATAATTGTAATATTGAAAAAGTAAAAATTTTTTTTAAAAATAGTGATTATAATATGTATTATAATTTCATTGATGATGAACTTGTTGGCGTTTATAAATGTAAAATAGATAAGAATGAATATAAAATAAATTTCGAAGAGGTTGGGAAACTTTGGGGACGTTGATTCTTAGGATGCATAACTTCTCTATCGAAATTGAGTCGATTCTATCAAGAGAAAAGCACTCTGAGAACCGACGTCCCCTACTTCCCCCCTATATTAATTGTTAGGCCAATGAGATAGACAAGAACTATGACATTAATTGCCGCATATAGAAATAGCGGAATGCCAGTTCTAATAGGAGATATGGCTCTTATGAAGGGTGAGATTCGCTCCCTTAGAAAGAAAGCGTACATAATCTCTCCCAATTTTGCTGTTGCCTGGACGGGCTACAGAGTTGTAGCGCAGACAATTATTAAGGCTCTTAAGGACAAGTTTACAAACAGCACGGCCACCAAGGCGTCCGTGGAAGGTTTTTTCACGAGCTACAATGATGATGATTTTGGCAGTTTACATACAATCTTCATTGGATGGGTTGTCGACGATGAACCATATTGTTTTCGTTGGAATTGCCTCTATCCAGGAGAGGTTTTCTACGACTCTCGTTTTGCCGTTGGTACGGGCGAGGAGTATTTTGAGAGCTTGAAAGGGCAGCCATGGCAAAGCGGTGGTTCCGTATTGCCCAATCAAGATCAGGCCATACTCTCAGTCATAAATGAAGTCGCCCACGCAAGGTTTGAAGAAAGTCTTTACCGTGGAACATGGGATCTTAGTTTTGGGGCCTCGTATGACATATTGGCCTTCATTGAGGGGCGATTTCGATTTGTCAGGTCTATAGTCTATATCGGTTGGGATTACTATTGGGATTCGGGGCAAGGCACCGGTCGTCTCGAACAGGCTCCGGTTATCATTAAACACAATTGCATGGGGGAATACTCAATTATCCAGGAGGCGTTGCACGGAAAGCATTACGACGGCACGACGTTTAACTATCTAAGTCGACCAGTTTACGATGACATGCCCGAAGCAAATTTATCCAACTTTCCCCTTACGTTGGATTCGGACTATTATGCAAACTATTTTATTTTTCGGGAAAACGGAAAAACACCCTTCAAGATTCTTCTGACAATTCAGAGAATTACAGCCGAAGGCCCTCTCAAAATCAGAAGACAGGGCAGCGCGTATTTTCTTGACTATGACACGGACGAGCTTGATCGAATATACAGAAAACATACGGCCTAACAAGGCGTTGAACCCGATCGTGGCCCTGGTGGGCCACTCCGGGTTAGCTCTGTGTTAACTATCTTGACAAAATAGCTGAAATAGGGGTGAGGCAATTAAAGATTTCAGACCACCTGGTCCTTGCTTTTAACGGTATGAAGTTCCGTATTGGTCCGGTGGTCATTGAGGTCCTGCCGGATGGAAGTAGTATCTGACTTGAGATCCTGAAGATCGCCCTTTACC
>CAYUYB010000477.1:0-1832 GCA_964449025.1 uncultured Desulfobacteraceae bacterium | reverse complement strand
ATGGAAGCCGATAATTATAATATGATGATATGCAAGGCACACATGCAGCACACTAGAATAGCACATCCGTTACCTATTTTTCATGTTCCGCACTAAGGATCCTTAAATTAAATCCCGCCGTCGGGCTGCGCCCGAATAGGATTAGTTCTCGCTGCTTACTTTCCAGTCGCCACCTGCGAAATCTCCGGTAATTTACAGCGATGCAATTATTGGGGCATCCCTCCAGGTTATCCTACACCACCCACCATATTTTTAGTCCGTTATTCCCTCCTGTGCTATCGCCCACCACCCAACCACCCCGCAAAGTCCTCGCTTCTCCGAATACCTATTTAATCATTATGTAAACAAGAGTGGCCACTCAAGTTTACATAATCTTTTGTGGCCAATTCCCATACAAAAAAAGCCCCGCAAAGGCGGGGCATATTAATATCAACATATTTTCTATCAAGGAACTGTGGTGTATTGGAAGTCCTGTGGTCTGAATTCTAATAGGGGAAAATTTCCGCTCATCACAAACCAATATACAGTATAATCAACTCCTTCCGGGAACTTGAGTACTGATCCAAAATCATCGATAGTCAGATATAACGGTTGGCTCAGTTTTTTGGTGTCGATGGTTCTCTTTATGATATCGATGTACAGCTTCTTTGCGCTCACAAACTTCACCGGATTATCCAGGACAATCTGATTATATCTTTTAGTGTACTTATTGAAATCAGTCTTCCATAATGGATTCAGATTATCCCAAGTTGTTTCGATCGCATTTCTCGTTTGATTATCCAATACCACGCCCTCAACTATTTTCCTGTTTGTCGTCCTTGACATTGTTAAGGTCTCCTTTCCCCCGTTCTTCTCGAACGAGAATATTCCGAACAACGCACAACCCGCCAACCCAATCGTGACTAAAATGATGATTATGGCTCTTTTCATCATACTGCAGTCAGAAACAGCTATCCTTCACAGTTGAGAATAGTGTAGATTATGTCTACCGCTATGTCATCAAGCTGCGTTGAAGATTGCTCTGCCAGTGATTTCAGTGCTTGATGCACATCTTCATGGCACAGTATCATCTTCATTATCTTTAACACTAGATCTGGATTCATGTTTCTATCTCCTTTCCTGTTATTTTCTTAGTCCGGATTAATTATAATCAATTTAATACCGAACTTATCACATAGTTTATACATATCTGAGGATGCAAAGCAACACAATAATATCATGTCGTTCACTGCATCCTGCTCATCTTTATATATTTCGGCGTAGCACAGTAGCTGCCCTATTGCTCCTGGCGTTGCCACCCTTTTCACCTCAACTATATCATGTGGACCGAATTCTCTGTAAACGACACAATCTATCTTTAAACGTGAATTGAAAAATATACATTTTCGGAGCCATCTTTCTTTAATTCCTTCTGTGCTGACACCGCCACCAACTCTGTAACTGTAGTAATATTTAGCTGCCGGATTAGTATATAACTTACGCCACTTCTGTAGCATATTCCATTCAAATTTACCTAACTCTGATCCTTTCCTGCCTTGATCATTCATACCACACCTGAATCGTGTACATTCTACTGTTCTCAGTACCGTTCTTTATTTCAAATACTAAGTGGTAACCATAAAACCTCACTTCATATTCTGTCTTTAGACTTAGTACCTGGTTTTCAAGATATATCTTTTCAGTGCCAAACATTTCTTTTGTAATGTCCTCTGCATTTAATAAATTAGCTGGGTTTACTTCTCCATATTTCAGTAGTTTAATTCTCACTTCCGTCCATCCTCTTTGTATTTTATTTTGTTTTTGATTCTTTTTTTGTTTTATTGTTTACGGTG
>CAYUYB010000476.1:0-1836 GCA_964449025.1 uncultured Desulfobacteraceae bacterium | reverse complement strand
TGGACGCCCTCAGGAGGGCATCCGCCAGACGAGTTACGGCTGTCATTCCCTATTACGGTTACGCCCGGCAAGATCGGAAGGTTAAGCCTAGAGTTCCTATTTCCGCAAAACTGGTGGCTGATCTTATTACTACGGCAGGTGCGGATAGAGTGGTTTCCATTGATCTGCACGCTGGACAGATACAGGGATACTTTAATATACCAGTCGATAATCTCTTCGCCGCCCCCCTCTTATTAAAGTATATCCGCAGCAACTTTGATGATAAAGTGGTGATAGTATCCCCTGATGCCGGTGGCGTTGAAAGGGCAAGGGCTTTCGCCAAACGACTATCCGCTTCCCTGGCAATTATAGATAAGAGGCGAGACGCCCCCAATATTGCCGAGGCAATGAATATAATAGGCGACGTAAAAGGTAAGACAGCAATAATCCTGGATGACATGGTCGACACGGCAGGGACATTAACCCAGGGTGCCAGTGCGCTTAAGGACAAGGGTGCCGCCAGCATTTACGCCTGTTGTACACATCCTGTTTTAAGCGGGCCGTCTATCGAACGGCTTAAAGAATCACCTATAGATCATCTCGTTGTAACAAATACGATCCCTCTATCGGAAAAGGCCAGGAGCTGTTCAAAAATAGAGGTATTATCAGTGGCGGAACTCCTGGGAGAAACCATAAAAAGGATACATAGTTCTGAGTCAGTAAGCACTTTATTTGTTTAAACACCACAACCGCCTGGTGAATTCAGGCGTTTTCTGTGTCCTTGGCTAAGCCTTCCATGTTGAAACATAGGTGCCATTGATATCTTTTTGTAGGTCAATATCGGCTGTGAAAGCCAGTATTAAATTAAGGATAGTTTCTTAGGGTTGTAGAGGGCAAGAGCCATAATCAGGAGGTAATAAATGGCCCAATATGAACTAACCGCTCGAAAACGGCAGGAAAAAGGTAAACAAGCGGCAAAAAAGATTAGAAGAGACAATAGGATCCCAGCCATCTTTTACGGACCTAACACCGATCCCATAATGCTGACAGTGGATTCCTCTGATTTGAAAAACATCATGCAAAGAACCATTGGGGAGAATATTATACTGCAGCTCCATATTGAATCGGATAACGGAACCGATATCAGGAGGGTTATATTAAAAGAACTCGCAACGGATCCCATCAGTGATATTTATCTACATGCGGACTTCCATGAAATATCCATGGACAAGAAGTTGACGGTCCAGATTCCTGTTCAGTTGATCAACACCCCTGTGGGGGTTACAAATGGAGGGATACTTCAACATGTCAGGAGAGATATAACAGTCTCCTGCCTCCCTGGCAAATTGGTTGATTCTATTAATGTGGACGTATCGGATCTAGACGTGGGAGATTCCCTTCACATCGGTGACATTGAGCTTCCGGAAGGCATTACATCGGAAGATGATGATAAATTGACTCTTGCTGTGGTTATAGCCCCTTCTGTGCCCTCTGCGGAAGAGGTTGAAGAAAAAGAAGAGGAAGAGGAAGCAGCGGTGGAGGAAACCGATACGAAATCGGATGACTAGGTTGGGCAGGGCTATATGTGATGGCCGTTTAGATTTTTGTAAAGGATGCAAAGGCAAAAGACCTTCAAAGTGGACCTGATCGCAGGACTCGGTAATCCCGGGCCAAAATATAAAAACACAAGGCATAATGTCGGCTTCCAAATAATCTCTTCTCTGGGCCGTGAGATGGGAGTTCGTTTGAAAGGTCGGCGCTTCGAATCCATAAACACCTTTGCTGAATTAAAGAATAGAAACGTCATATTGCTTCGCCCCAGAACCTTTATGAATTTAAGCGGCAAATCCATCAAGG
>CAYUYB010000475.1:0-1841 GCA_964449025.1 uncultured Desulfobacteraceae bacterium | reverse complement strand
ATTAATTTTATAATCCTGTCATTATTAACCCACATCATTCCTCAAAATCTCTGAGCCGACATTAATTCGGAATCTGCATCAATTATATCAATCAACGCATCACCCGGTTGAGAATCTCTCACTTGGTGAAACCAACCAACAAACCAACGTAGAAAAACATGAATCGGAATCCCGATTGATTTTCCAGATATATCTAGGTAATTTAGAAAATATTAATTCATATAAAGTCTCTAACTAAAGAGACTTTATATGAATTCTTGATTATATTTCAAATATGTGCCTATTCTCCTGCAGCACCTCCAAGTTCACCAAATATCTGTTGGAAGACCGCCTGCACCTGCCCGCCGACCAGGCCAAGGGTTACGAGTACAGCAATCGCAATTAATAGAACAATCAATGCGTATTCAATCAAACCCTGTCCCTTTTGTTGACGTACTCCCATCATGCTCAAAGACTTTTTTGCTTCAACGATCATATTTAATAACATTTCTTTCCTCCAAAATACTATTGGGTCAATTCAGTATGAGTATTTTACTTTTGGAAAGTGTATAATGAGTATAACATATCTTCATAATTTCTACATAATTTCAATACAATCTATAATAAATATTTTTTATTACAATCAAGGGTAGAAGAGCTTTCAAAGGGATTCCACTGTGATTCCCTCTCAGAGAAGATCCGGCGTTGATTCCAGGAAAAGGAAAAGAGACGCCACAAAATAATATAAGATGATACGAATACACCTTCATAAATGTGGTTTTTAGGATGATCCTACGAAAGGTCTGCAGCTGGTAACCCGATTACAATAAATTGATATTCAATCGGGTTAGAATTTATGCTAAGGATTATGGAAAGATTGAATTCTTGATTGTTAGATACATCTGATTAATCTGACCCCCAAAGAGTCCAAGCGTCAGAAGCACAGCAATTGCGATTAAAATGACGATCAAACCATATTCTATCAAACCCTGCCCGCTGGCGTGGCCTGCATTTACCTTATCTAGCATTCGTCTTACACGATACACCATATAGCATATCAACTTCAGTCTCCTCAACGGCATTGGTTTATAGACTGATTATAAATAAACAGAAATAAAATAGCAATTATCTATTAGCCTATTCTTAAAATGAACAGTCAGAAATGTGTTTAAAAAGAAAACTCGTTTAACCTGTATACAAAGCGATGAGAACGGGCCTATTGGCGCAATGACAAAACATGATCAGCCAATGAACCAATCTTCTACTAGTAAGTGATATGCTTGTTAAATAAAAGAAAGGCATTTATTAACTTCATGCTCTTCATGACTCGACTAGTTCATCCGTGTTTTGAATGGCTGAGATCCATTTTGCTGGATTCCTGTAAACTTTCGAGACTTTTTGTTCGATAATACACAAAAGGAGATTTCATGTTTTTGATCCTCAGCGTGGTTGTTGGTGCCATTTGCGGCATTATTATCAATTATTTTTCAGATGTTCTTCCCATCTCCCGTAGGATCACCCAACCGATGTGCACTGAGTGTGACCAGCCGTTCTCAATAAAAGATTATTTATTCTCCAATAAATGCTCAAATTGCGGCAGCCGGAAACCCGTAAGATCTACCATCGTTTTGATTGGTTCAGTTTTAGTTAGTATTTTGCTTCATTTCTTCCCGTTTTCCATATTTAGTTTCTGGGCAACGCTCCCAATCCTGATTTTCCTGGGCGTGGTTCTCGTAATTGACATCGAACACCGACTGGTATTGTTTGAAATCAGCATTCCCGGGTTTGTTTTATGCTTGATCTATGGGGTCATCATGAGAGGTTTCTCAGGGGCATTATATGGCGCTCTCGCCGGATTCATC
>CAYUYB010000474.1:0-1844 GCA_964449025.1 uncultured Desulfobacteraceae bacterium | reverse complement strand
TTGAGGATGGCGACTATCGAGGGGGCCAAGGCACTGGGCATAGATGATATTACAGGGTCTTTAGAAAAAGGCAAGAAGGGGGACATCATCATTATTGATATGAATAAACCGCACCTAGTTCCCATGTATAATCCGTATTCCCATCTCGTTTATTCGGCAAGAGGCTCGGATGTAAGCCATACGATTATCAACGGACGTTTGGTTATGGCGGAAAGAAGGGTGCTTACAATGGAGATTGACGAAGTCATGAAAGATGCCGTCATCAAGTCCGGGGAGATATTAAAGATGATATCTTGAGCGGTTCTCCAAAATCGGTTTCCACCCCCACTACAGAAATTAACAGGGGCTCATAGAATAAGATAATGAGAAAGACAGTTAGGATATTTTTTTGCTCCACTATAGCGTTTGTCCTTGTGCTCGCGGGCTTCCTGGTATTCTTCTATATACACGTGGCGCATCAGGTGAACGCCCGTATAGAAAGAGGTGTTATCGACAGTATAATATTCTCTGAAAGTCCTGTTTATTATGATGATCAAACAACACCCATCGGGGTGTATTTCGAAAAAACCCACAGCAAATATATCCCTTACAGAGATATCCCCAAGATATATGTAAAGGCCCTCATAGCTTCTGAAGATGGAGATTTTTTTTCGCATCCGGGTTTTGATATAAAGGCCATCCTGCGTGCTTTCATTGCCAATTGCAAGGCGGGTAGTATTGTGCAAGGAGGCAGTACTATTACCCAGCAAGCCGCTAAAAATATATTCAGGCGGGAGAAAAGGACCTATTTGTCCAAATTGAAGGAACTCATGCAGGCTTTTCTCTTGGAGAAGAAATATTCAAAGGAAGAGATACTGGAGATGTATATTAATCAGTTCTTTGTAACCGGTTTTGGCAAGGGCCTGTCCATAGCGGCGGAATATTTCTTCGATAAGGACACGGGGGACCTTAACCTGGTTGAATCGGCATTCATTGCCGGAATGGTAAAGGGGCCTGACAGATATAATCCCTTTACCAAAAAGACAGAGGAAGAGAAAAAAGAAGCGATAAGGCTGGCAAAAAGTAGAAAAGACTATGTCCTCACTAACATGAGAAAATTAGATTTGATTACCCAGGGCCAATATCTTGAAGCTATAGAAAGGGAGGTCCCCTTCAGAGAAGGCAAGGTAACCTACAGGCTTAATGTCATCCTCGATTACATCCGGGAGCAACTGGAATCAGAGTATTTTAAGGAGATACTATACAATCAGGGAGTAGATAACATCGCCACATCCGGGATCAAGATATATACGTCGGTATCCAGAGAGATACAGGAGGGAGCGTTAAACACTATCCGGAGGCATCTCGCCATACTGGATATCCAGTTGACAGGGTATAACAAAGATCAGTTTCAGGAAAGATACACGGAAGGTATGGGGACACTTCATAAAGATGAGGACGCCTTATTTCCCTTCTTTTGCACTGTTACGGCCGTTAATCATAATGATAATAACCCTTCCCTGGTTGTGGCCTGGAATGGGGGAGAAGGGATAATAGGCTATAAAGGACTCAAGCCAATGGGAGAAGCATGGCTTAAATGGAAACTGGGTAACTGGGCAGTCTTCGACAGGAACCACCTTTCCGAGTTTATGCAGAATTTTAACAGAGGCGATCTGATCCCGGTACACTTTGTGGAAGACAAGGGGAAAAACGGCGAAAGGCAGTTGACGCTATGGCAAATCCCGGACCTTGAAGGGGGAATAATCGTGCTCCGGAACGGTATGGTAAAGGCCATGGTCGGCGGTTTCTTCAACAGATATTTTAACCGGGCCGCCGACGCCAAAAGACAGGTGGGTTCAATATTC
>CAYUYB010000473.1:0-1862 GCA_964449025.1 uncultured Desulfobacteraceae bacterium | reverse complement strand
TAATAACGGGGTCCATAATGAGGCACTGGCAGGCCAACCTCCAGGGCCCCGAGGTCAGGCGCTTCTCCGGTAAACCCATCGTTCACATTGGGGAGAATGCATGCCGCATCAACTACTGCCGAATCCGGTTTTAGCCGGAAATCCAGATCATCGGCATTAAAGATCTTGGTGATCTCATCCGGATAAACAGGCGGATACACATGCTCAAAGATGTCATAATCTATGACTATGCTGTGCTTGTCCTGTCCCGTAGCCTGGCTGTATTCAGCGAGTGTCTTATATTGGCGTTCTTCCCTGGGGTTTTTATAATCCTTCAGGATGCCGAATGGAGGAGAGTTCCACCCAAAGGAATAGTCCGCGTTTGGGTCGGGACGGAAGCCGTTGTAATCAGACGATGTGTAATTGGTAAAAGTGTCAGCAGAGAAAACAGCCGTTCCCGGCACCCAGTCAAGGATGAGATTATTCCGCAACTGATAGTTTGAGCCCGAACCGACACTCGCGCTCGCAATGGATGTATTGTGATAATAGATGGAACCTGACGGGTGATTCGCGTGTTTTATAAACCCCTGGTTCGAGCCATGGTATATAATATTCCGTATAAAATACGCCGGTCCGCCGTAAAGGGTCTGCGAGCTCAGGGCCTGAGCGGCTCCGTCTATGCAATAGTTGCGTAAGACACGGATGTTATACATGGTCCCGTCTGCCTCTATCGCGTTGTCGTGTACATTTTGAATGAAATTGTTATAGAAGTCGTTCGCCCTGAACATCCTGTCTGCCTTTAGCACTTCTTCAACCGGATAGACATCCGGGTGGCCATACGCAGGATAACCTTCCGGGACGCCATATGTGGCATGACATATTCCGTTATGGAAGTGCGCGATATAATTGTGACACACAACATGACCCGACCCGGCCAATTTGACCGCGTATTCGGACAGGCACTTTTCATAGGGGAAAAGCGGTTCAGGCGTCCTGGGGCTCTTGAGAAACCATGAATGTATTTCGCTTTGGTTATGCCTGCCGATAAATACGTTATCAGCGATGTAGAAGTCCTTCGAGCCTGACCACTCGGAGTGAATGCCTTTATCCACATCCTCAATCCGGCACCCCTTCACCGTTAATCCACTACAACCGGTTATCCCTTTCTGGCCGGCCCAGAACGCGACATCAGTATCGCGGATGATCAGCCCCTCAAAGTAATGATAGTCCGCGGCCATGACATTAAAGAGATTGAAGTTGCCGTTGCCGTCGAAAACGACCTTTTCGCCCTCTGCGGCCTTTATCACAATGGGCTTTTCGGGGGTTCCTTTTTGGGTCAGAAAATAGGTCCCGGAGAATTTTGCGCCCTGCCCTTCACCCCAGAGGTCAGCCCCGTAGAAAGTCCAATCCTCTTTGTAAACGCCCTCATGGATCACTATGGTATCCCCGGGCTGGACGCGAGGGGGGTGCAGATTCCACCAGTCTGCCGTGCACCCTCCGCCGGCATAATAGGCCTGCATCAGGTTGACGAAATTAGGTTCTTCCTTGGGTCCGGTATAGTCCCAGGGATAGACGTGGTAGACCTTGCCACCCTTAAAGGGTCTCGGCTCAGGACGGGTGCGCACCCTTACGATTTGTATCTTTGAAGCGTTACCGTTGACACCATCCGGATCAGACATAAGGAACCTGCACTCATACTCCGTGTCAGGTTGCAGATCCATTATGCTTCCGGCAAACAGGTTCGGAGTTACATAATCGATCCAGTTGACGGAGAAAGAATCAATGCATTCTTCATCTTGGATGCGTAATAAAGGCAGCGCCTTTTTCCAGGAAGATTCACCCCTTTTTCGGTACCATGCTTCCACAGTGGCATCATGGTTGGC
>CAYUYB010000472.1:0-1866 GCA_964449025.1 uncultured Desulfobacteraceae bacterium | reverse complement strand
TTTTATGCCTTTGAATTGATGATGTCGCCATACGCGGTTGGGCATCTGAAGATGTCCTTTCTGCTCGAAGAACTGGGATATACATTACGAAAAGAGGACAGGGCAAAGCTATACCTAACCAACACCCTTGAGATGGAAGACTTAGTGCAGACCGAGCTTCCCGGGATGTCTTCCCTGTCCGAGGAATCCCATCTCGCGGGCAAAGTAAAAAAGGAACAGCCTATCCTGGTGCTACTGGGCAATCCCCCATACTCCGGGCATTCGGCGAATAAGGGGCCATGGATCGACGGTCTCCTGAAGGAGGGGTACAAAAGGGTAGAAGGAGAAGATGACGAAGGGTACTATAAGGTGGACGGGCAGCCCCTTAAAGAAAAGAACCCCAAGTGGCTTCAGGACGATTACGTGAAATTCATCCGGTTTGCCCAATGGAAGATAGATCAGGCCGGTGAGGGGATTCTGGGTTTCATTACGAACCACAGCTACCTTGATAATCCCACCTTCAGGGGCATGCGCAGATCCCTGATGAAGAGCTTTAATGAGATCTACATCCTGGACCTCCATGGCAACAGCCTTAAAAAAGAAAAATGCCCGGACGGCTCTAAAGACCAGAATGTCTTTGATATCCGCCAGGGAGTGGCTATTGCCATCTTTGTCAAAAGACGAGGAAAGATAAGGGAGTGTAAAGTATATCACTCGGATATCTGGGGATTGAGGGACTATAAATATGACTGGCTTCAAACGAATGATCTAAAAACAACAGAATGGAAAAAGATATCTCCTAAATCCGAAACTTACTTTTTCATCCCAAGAGATGAGAAGCTTCTGGAAAGATATCAAACCTTCCCAAAGATAACCGAAATTTTTCCAATAAACAGTGTGGGGATTGTAAGTTCAAGAGACGATTTTGTTATTGATGCTGATAAAGAGGCCCTTAAACGGCGCATCAGAATGTTTTGCGATCCGAAGATGCCCGACGAGTTGATTTCTGGACCATATAAGCTGAAAGACAAGGCTAACTGGAAGTTGAAGACGTCGCGGATAAGATTAAGGAATGATAAGGATTGGGAAAATTCATTTGTCAAGATCCTATATAGGCCTTTTGATACCAGATGGATTTTTTATCATGATGTGCTGGTTGAGCGTTCCCGCAGAAATGTCATGAGTCATGTGTTAAGAGAGAATTTAGGACTGATTACGAGAAGACAAATGTTGGCAAATCATCCATGTAATTATGTGTTTGTATCTAATGGTTTAATTTCAGATGGAGTTATTCGATCTGACAACAAAGGTGGAGAATCACTATTCCCTCTTTACATCTACCCTGACCTCACTCAAAAAGACCTTTTCATTAATCTGGAAGAGTCAAAAAAAACAAAACAGAATATCAGCGAAAAGACATCTTCGACTTTAGTTGAATCTTATAAAACAAAGCCGACCGCAGAACATGTATTCTATTATATATATGCAGTCTTATATTCCAATATTTATCGAACAAAATACGCTCAATTCCTTATAACAGATTTTCCAAGAATACCTTTCATTAAGGACTATGATCTTTTCAGTAAGATGGCAAAACTCGGGGAAAGGCTTGTGCAATTACATCTTCTTCAATCGCCGGAAATTGATGCACCCTTGGTAAAATCACAGGGCAAAGGGGACAATGTTGTAGAACGGTTGAAATATGATACGAAAGACAAACGTGTCTATTACAACCCTACACAGTACTTTGAAGGTGTCTCAAAGGAGATATGGGAGTACCAGATTGGTGGATATCAGATCTGTAATAAATGGCTCAAGGACAGAAAAGGGGAAAGATTATCCGCCAATGACATAAGACACTATTGCAGGATCTGTAATGCCCTTCAA
>CAYUYB010000471.1:0-1880 GCA_964449025.1 uncultured Desulfobacteraceae bacterium | reverse complement strand
ATCCGATATTCCAAGACGCCCTCCTAGGCTCCCCCTAACAGGGGGAGGAAATTAGGGGGAGGAAATTAGATTTAGCCATGCGCCTGTCGTCTTGAAAAGAATGCCTGTGACCGCTCCTCTGGTCCGACCTGGAGGCCCTGGACAGGGCTTTTGATGGTGGATTCCGGCTTTCCCTGATGCGACAGTAAGTAATGTGGCAGAAGCTGTTTCTGTTGTTTATGCTTACGCTTGATGTCGGGTTTGGGTAAACCATTCTTGATTATTAATTGATTTTTCTATATAATTCGCTTAAATAAACACTGGGGGAGGGAGACCTCACCTTATTCCTTCCCTAAGAACCGAGGAGGGATATCCTTTGTTTATAACCTTTGAGGGCATAGAGGGTTGCGGCAAGACCACTCAGGTAAAACGCCTCGTTAATAGGTTGACGCAGCACGGGATCAGGTTTATCAGCACTTTTGAGCCAGGAGGCACGGAGATAGGCCTGGCCATAAGAAAGGTGCTTCTGGACTCTCGTAACATGGGAATGAGCCCCCTCGCCGAACTGGCTTTATATGAGGCCGACAGGGCGCAGCATGTCGAGGAGATTATCAGGCCAGCCCTTGAACAGGGCAAGTGGGTTATTTGTGATCGGTTTTTTGACGCGACGGTAATATACCAGGGCGTGGCCCGGGGACAGGATATGGATCTGATCAGGCTTTTAAATGAGAGAGTGACAGGAGGTATCAGGCCTGATATTACCTTTTTGCTGGATTGTCCGGCAGAGATCGGTCTTGCCAGGGCCGTGCGACGCAATAAGGAGCTTTCCGCGGATGATCAGGGCAGGTTTGAGAATGAAGAGGCGAATTTTCACAAGGTTGTTAGAAGTGGGTACCTTGAGCTCGCGGACAATGACAAAAAAAGGTTTGTCGTTATTGACGCGACATTGACTGAGGACGAAGTGGAACAGCATATATATAAGGTCCTTGAGCTATTTTTACGTGCACTGACAAATGATAGATGATTTCATGGGAGGGGATTCCGAGAGAGACAATCAGAGATGAAGGGATTTTCAGAGATAATAGGGCAGGAAAGGGCTATCTGCTTTCTTAAGAAGGCTATAACCTCGGGAAGGATCCCACACGCCTTCATGTTTACCGGGATCTCAGGCGTGGGGAAGACCACAACAGCAACAGCCTTCACTCGGGCAATAAACTGTCTGGAGCCGGTAGAAAATGACGGTTGCGGCAGGTGCATGATATGCAGGCAGATGAGCGGTGGAAATTTTCCCGATCTTATTTTTGTTGAACCGGATGGGCAAAATATAAAAATAGAGCGGATCAGAGAACTGAATCGAAGCTTGAGTTTCAAACCTCTCGCGGGTAAGAACAGGGTTACCATCGTCAATCAGGCCGAGACCATGACGGAAGACGCCGCCAATTCTTTCTTGAAGACACTGGAAGAACCGCCGCCGGGTAATATCATTATCCTGAAGACGGTAGAACCTCGGGATGTCTTATCCACTATTGTATCAAGGTGTCAAAGGATCCCTTTCCAACCCCTGTTGTTTCAAGTTATAAAAGATTGGCTCATGAAAGAAAAGGAGATGGGTGAGGAAACGGCCTCTTTAGTCGCCGGGTTGTCCGAAGGAAGCCTGGGTAGAGCCACTAAGATAGCGGGAACCAATTTTCTTGAAGAGAGAGAGAAGAGGATTGCCAATATAGTGCGGCTTCCGGCGATCTCCAGATATGAGGTCCTTGTAATGGCCCAGGAATACGCTGAAAAGGTAAAGAAATCGGATAGGATGGGATCAAAGAGCCCGGAGCTTTCCGAATTATTTGGTATATGGAAAACCTGGTACAGAGACCTGATGATTATGAAAATTAATGTTCCTAACGCTA
>CAYUYB010000470.1:0-1887 GCA_964449025.1 uncultured Desulfobacteraceae bacterium | reverse complement strand
TTTTGGGGAGTGGTTAGCAGTATGTATATAGGAAATGTGATGCTCTTGGTGCTCAATCTTCCGCTCATCCCTCTTTGGGTGCAGATTCTGAAAATTCCTTACAAGATTCTTTTTCCTCTTATTCTCCTTTTTTGTCTAATAGGTTCTTACAGCCTCAACAACAGTGCCTTTGATATGCTGGTGATGATTGTTTTCGGAATCATCGGTTATCTTTTTCGAAAATTTGGATACGAAGGAGCGCCCCTGATCCTTGCCTTCGTCCTAGGACCAATGTTAGAATTAAATATACGGCAAAGCCTTATTATTTCGAAAGGAAGTCTTCTTATTTTCTTTACCCGCCCCATTTCCGCAGTTACGCTAGCTTTTTCAATCCTTCTTCTGTCCACCTCGTTTATCCCTTATTTCAGGAGAGCAAAAAAGGCCAACCATTGATTTCGCATTATGACTTGATAAAAGCGACCATTGAATCCATAAAAGAGGTCGGCTTGCGCGATAAGGTTAAAATCATGATTGGCGGCGGCCAGATCAATGAGGATATAAGAAGATATACCAGCGCGGATGCTTACGGGAAAGATGCTATGGCCGCTGTGAAGCTTTCCAAAGAGTGGAAAAATACGGCACAAATATTTTAACATAATACCAGGAGACAAATAATGGAAAAGGGATCGAATGATGTATCAATAGATAAAAAGCAGGGGGCAGAGCTTCAAACATTAAATCCCCTTGGTCAGACTGCTATAGAGCACGGGTTTGAGTTCCAGAGCCCCGAAGCCGAGAAGTTGTATGAAGAGAGATCAACCAGAATAAAAGATGCTATTCAATTGGAGAAATTGCCGGATAGGGTGCCTTTTAATCCAATGTGCCACTATTTTGTTGCAAAATATGCAGGGATAACATTTCAAGAGGCCATGCATGATCTGGACAAGCTGGAAACGGCCATAGTAAAAATGGGCCGCGATATGCAGCTGGATGGTTGTCCCGACGCAACATTTCGACTTCTTAGTTGGGCTCCTCCGTTACGAGCCATTGATATCAGGCAAGTAAAGTATCCCGGCTACGGCTTGGATCCTAATCTTCCATTCCAGTTTGTTGAAAATGAGTATATGACGTCCGCGGAACTTGATGATTTTCTCATGGATCCGACCGGAGTTATGCTGAGCAGGGTATTCCCCAGAACATACGGGGCCTTAGAGCCGTTTAAGAATTTCCCGTCGGTGCCCCTGTCCTATTACTCCCGGATAACTCCTTTCTTAGCGGCATTCGCTACGCCTGAAATGGCCAGTGCTTTTAAATCACTTTTTGAGTCAGCGTCTGAATCGCTCAAAGTCGTCCAAAGGACGGCCGCTTTTGCAAAAAGAATGATTAGCCTCGGATGTCCACCTCAGTTCACTTATGTCGTTTACGCACCATACGACTATATCGGCGATTTTTTTCGAGGGACAAGGGGCATCATGCTTGATATGTATCGAAATCCGAAAAAGTTACTTGCGACGCTTGAAAAAGTGACTGAGATATTGACGCAGGGTATTATCAGAGCTCCTAAATTGCCCGGCGTTAATACGGCGTTTATACCTCTGCACAAGGGGCTTGACGGCTTTATGTCGCAGGATCAGTTTAAGACCTTTTACTGGCCAACGCTAAAACAAATTATGCTGAACTTAATTGATGCGGGATTTACCCCATGCCCTCTGTGGGAAGGAACTGCAAATTCCCGCCTCGAAACCATCGCAGACATGCCCAAGGGTAAAGCAGTATACTGGTTCGAACAAACCGACATATTCAAGGCGAAGGAGATTCTTGGCGATAGGATATGCTTGCGGGGCAATGTGCCGGCGACTTTGTTGGATATCGGAGAACCGAATCAGGTCAAGGATTATTGTCAAAAAT
>CAYUYB010000469.1:0-1890 GCA_964449025.1 uncultured Desulfobacteraceae bacterium | reverse complement strand
AACGTTTCGATATTTTTTATATATACTGCGCCGTGCCAGGGTGATTATAGGGACGCCGGCATTCTTTGCATCAGAGGGAACAGGCCGGGATCTGCTTAAGAATGTTTCCCAATCATCAATAATCCTGAAGTATTGTGGCGATTTCAGCCATTGAATAAAGGTCTGGAAGGACTTTATTCTTTTTCTCCTTAGATATTCAAAGAGGGGGTTGATATGGTTGCGCAGGGCAGGCGGAATCTTTGCCCTGTATTCTTGTTCTTTGAGTATGTAGACGTCCAGGTCACGCAATTCGTTGGACAGTTTCCCCACAAAAGAAAAATCTTTTTTAAAACGGGCGGTTACCTTGGAAGGGAACACGTGTTTGATCTGACTCAGAACCGAGCGTGTCCTGCGGACAGCCACCCGGAAATCATGCACGAACTCCGTGTCGAGGTCTTTTTCAATCTCGGCCTCGTTCGCTCGCGCTGCGCGTAATAAAGAAATCAAAATATCTTTTGTTGCCTGGTCAGAGGGGGTATCAGGGTTAAGCTGTATACCTATCTTTGTTGAATAATCACCCGGTGTCTTACCGGCGGCCTTCAGGCCCTTAAGATATATATCATCCTTATCAATTGCTTCGAGCCCTGAACCTTTTAGTCTCGCGGCTATCTTTCGGGCATGTCCGGGGTATCCCCTAATCGGTTTTAGTAATAGGTAGGTCATGGGGCCAGCCTTGTGTTTCCCTGTTAAATAACGGAGCTCTTCATATACCAGTTGGAGGACTGTCTTTTTATCCCGGTTTAGAAGACTATAGGATGTTGACAGAGATTGCATTTCAAAAAGCCTTAAGAGGGCACGGTTCTCTATTATGGAAGCCAGGTAATCTCTTAATCTTGTATGGGGCAAATCCCGGACAAAGAGGGGCATGGAAGTGAGGTGAATGCTATAAATATTGTTGTTTTTGGTTAATTGGCGGAGGCATAGTTTGTTGGCAGCCTGGTAGAGGGCAAGGGATTTTTCAAATAGACGCCAGTCAAAGGTGTCATAAAAGATGATCCTCTCTAATTCTTGCGGTCCTTTTTGGATAGAGTATAGATCGTCCAACAGGCCGATTGATCTTTGGATATCGTAACCAGCAGGCAGACTGAATCTTGAATTATATCCCATGCTTTTCCGACTGTTCTTTTCTTTAGATAAGAGATTATAAGATCATTGTAAATCCAGGAGTCAATTTGTTGTTTCGTCAGACCGCTACCAGATCACTTCTTCGGTTCTTGATAATGTCTATGAATACCTTTTGAGCGGGACGAGGATCCTCGCCTTCAAGAGGATGTCGAAGGCTGTAGCTTCCGTCGGGCTGCATATCCCAGGCCGAGCAGTTGTCGTTCTCATAAACACGTAATATCTTCTCCAGTTCCTGTTTTATGTGTGGGTCCTCGACAGGCATTATGCTCTCCACCCGGCGGTCAAGATTTCGCTGCATCCAGTCGGCGGAGCCTATGAAGAATTCCGGATCACCGCCGTTTTCAAACCGATAGATTCGGCTGTGTTCTAGAAAGCGGCCCAGTATGCTGAATACACGGATGTTCTGTGAAAGGCCCGGTACCCCAGCCCGCAGGCAGCACATACCGCGCACATTAAGGCTGATGGACACACCCTCTTGGCTGGCGCGGTAAAGCTCTTTTATTATGCGCTCGTCCTGGAGCTGATTCATCTTGGCGCGAATCCCCGAAGGCTGGCCTTCTTTACAATGTTTAATCTCTCGTCGAATCAATTCGGTAAACCGCTCATGCATGTTGTGGGGAGCCACCATGAGCTTGCTGTAGCCTTGTGAAGGGATGGCTCCGGTGAGCTCATTGAACATGGCAGCGACATTAGCGCCCAGTTCAGGGTCGCTGCTTAGAATGCCCA
>CAYUYB010000468.1:0-1898 GCA_964449025.1 uncultured Desulfobacteraceae bacterium | reverse complement strand
CCCGCGAAATGACGGTAGAAAAGGCTGCGATTTATGCTGTTATGGCCGGCGCAAAACCGGAATATTTTCCGACCATACTCGCAACCCTTACCCAGGCCCCCTCTTTCGGCAATTCAACAAGTTCCATGGCAAACATGATAGTTGTGAATGGCCCAATCCGAAAAGAATTAGGCATGAATTCAGGCGTTGACACCATGGGTCCCTTCAGCGAGGCCAACTCGGTGATAGGCAGGACTTTCACGCTGGCAGGCAAAATAATGGGAGACCTCCGTCTCGATGAAGGCGCTTATTCATCACTTGGAAGCAACCTTCAATATAACAATATATGTTTTGCCGAAAACGAAGAAGGGCTGCCCGAGGGTTGGGAGCCTCTCAGTGTGCAGCTGGGCTTCAACCGTACGGACAACGTTGTCAGCATAGGCATTGGATGGAGCTACATTTCCAGTGTGGGAGAAGCGCAGATCAACCATCCTCCACATATGTTGATCCGGGACTATATGCGATCCCTTACAGGCATGGCAGCGACCATCGTGATGGATCCGACCGTCGCAGGCCTGCTTAAGGACGCACATGGTTTCAAGACAAAGGCCGAGCTGAGTGAATGGCTTTCTAAAAACGTGGAGGTAGCCGTTGGAACATATTGGGGAAACGGCGTGAATACGACAGCAAACACGCCGATGGCACTCCGGGAGACGGAACCTTTCGCCACGTGGTTAAAGGCGCCCCCGGAAACGCTGATCAAGCCCTTTACTAATCCAGGGGCTATTCAGCTTGTGGTCGCGGGCGGAGGGATCCAGACCACCTGGTTTGTAACGGACTTCAGGATCGGCAGAGGAATTCTGATAGACGAATGGAAATGAAATTCCGAAGATCCTAATCCTTGCGACTAAAAATTGATTCTCCCTGCAGCGAGACTATTGGACGTCCCGGTCATTAGCTCGAGCCCGAATAGCTCATGCCGAGTCGCTGCAGGGAATCATACAAACTATAAGGGATTATGCTTGTTTTATCCGCTGGCTAAGCCCGCAGCAAGAAGTTACGGGGAAAAAGCTCGCTCCGTATTCCCGGACCGTTTCCTAAAACCCATACCCGATTTCATGGGAGACAAGGCTGCGGGCTGAGCATGTCTGTTGAAAGAGGCGAAAAGGTCGCCGGAGAAAAAGGTTACTTAACCAGGATAATCGTGAGATCTTTGACCCCGCTCACGACCTTGTGGGACACGCTGCCCAGGAAAAATTCTTCCAGGCCGGATAAGCCCCGCCTCCCGATGATCACCGTGTCATATCCCTTATAGGCTTCATCGATGATGCCCCTGGCAACGGTCTTATCTTCCAATTCCAACTTGATGGCAATACGGCCCTCATCGAACCCTGCTTCGATAAGGTCCTTTTTCGCCTTTTCAAGGGCCTGTCCCACGAGTTCCTTCTTTTTGTCTTCGATGGAGCGGCGGCCTGCTGGGATTGGAAATAGGGTACCAGTTCGGGGCTGCTCATGTTGCATATGGCGGCTGTATCCAGTATTACGCTGAAAAGGGTTATATCGTGATCTCGTAAAAAGCTATCTGTGATATAATCGATCGCTCTCCTTGCATTTTCCGATTCATCCATTGCCACCAGTATCTTCTTCGCCATCGTCTTCCCTCCTGCGTGTGTTTGATCTCATATCACATGAAGTATATGGAAAATCATTTCATGTGTCAACACAAGTAGGTCAGCCTCCTACCGTGGACCCGGAGTAATGAAATTAAGGGAGTGATATCCGACCTCATGCCAGAGACGGCTTCAAGCATAGCAAGGAAGACCGGCATATCCAAAATCGGTGTGAGTATGTCTGTTGAAAAAGGTAAAAAATCGGTTTTTGGTGATCGCCAGCAGCCTAACCGAGCCTGCCCATGACCT
>CAYUYB010000467.1:0-1901 GCA_964449025.1 uncultured Desulfobacteraceae bacterium | reverse complement strand
AATAACCAAGGGCGTTGGCGTAAGGGATAAGGTCAGTGGCCATACGCGTGGCCCCAAGCATCGCACCGTGATTTTCCGGGTAATAGACCAGAAAACCCATTCCTCTTAATAGTTCAGCCGGACCCACACTGGTGCACCACGCGATCTTCTTGGAGCGTGTCTTGGAGGCCTCATCCATCTCATAGAAGTGGTCGGCCATGAGCTTTTTTAATATCTTCCCGCAAGCGAATGATTTCCTGAGGGATTTCTTTTCATCGTTCATCCTTAAAATACCTCCATAAGTTGTATAAAATAAAAAAACCGTGGGTTCTGAGTCTGCCCACGGTTTCAATGATGCACAGGATATTTATCAATCCCCGGGCAGACCTATCCTCCCATAGTAATAGTAGCGATAGATCTGGCGGGGCCGTTGTTCACGCATATTCTTTATCCGAGCATTATTTGGGTACTTCAAATATCCATGCATCAATATTATAAAAAAATACGCTTGTCAAGAATTTTTTTAGGGTTCATTACCCGGGGCCATCGCTGTTCTCGGGAAGGCTACATTTAGATGAGTCTCCAAGGGGGCGAGTTGTGATTAGGGTATGTCTTCTTGAGTAGCTAGTTATTAGCTATTAGTTATTCTTTATTGGTTATTAGCTGTGAGCCATGATCGATGAGTAAATTAATCCCTAAACCCTAATCCTTAATCCCAAAACGCTTTGCCCTGTGCGTCCCGCGCTATGCGCTTGTCGCCTTGTAAAAAACCATCTGTGAGAGACAATTAGCTGTTGACCATGTGAAACTCTTTTAATGGATTTACTTTATATTAACGGCATATCACGGCGAATACAGATAATCAGACAGAAATAATAGATCGAAGTTGACTTAATTTGATATTTCAGTGTAATAGAAATTAGATATCATTCACAGAGTTCTTTATTGATCCGGGGCTGTTGACTTGACGGAACATAGGTCGCGTCCCCAAAACAGAGAGGGATTGGAGAATTATGAAGAAGATAATGGTGATTAATGCGGTGGAATCCGAAGAGCACAGGATTGCCTTTATGTCGGGCAATTTACTCGAAGGATTTCACATAGATATAGACACGGCTGAACAAAAGGAAGGCAATATCTATAAGGGTATTGTGGAGAGGATAGAACCCAGACTCCAGGCCTGTTTTGTCGATTTCGGGAGTGAAAAAAACGGTTTTCTGCCATTTGATAGCGTGCATCCCGAGTATTATAAAGAGCATATCGAGATACCAAAGGGTCAGGCATTTCCACCCATGGAAAAGGTTTTAAGAAAAGGACAGGAAGTCCTGGTTGAGGTTGTCAAGGAAATGCCGGGAAGGAAGGGCGCCCATCTAACCACATATCTGTCTTTGGCTGGACGCTTCATAGTATTGACCCCTGGACGAAACTCAATTGGTGTCTCCAGGAAGATAGAGGATGAGGAGGAGCGTCAGAGGCTCAAGGATATAATGTCTCGGATGAGAGTCTCCGAGGGGGCAGGGTATATCATTAGAACGGTGGCAGTGGGGCAGAGCAAGAGGGAGTTGTCCAGGGACCTTAACCGCTTGTTGAGGCTATGGGATAATATAAGGAATAAGGCTAAAAAAAGTCCTCCCTATTCGTTGATTTATAAGGAACAGGATCTTAGCCTCCGTACTATCAGGGATTATTACACAAGCGATGTATCGGAGATAGTAGTAGATGACAGGGATACCTATAACAGGATAAGAGAGTACATGAAGGTTGTTTCCCCCAGGGATCAAAGGAAGCTCAGACTTTACAAGGAAAAGCGTCCTATCTTCGACTATTATGATATAGAAAAGCAGATAGAGAGCATATATATAAATCATGTGCCTCTCAAGTCGGGCGGTTCCATCATCTTTGATACCACCGAGGCTTTGACG
>CAYUYB010000466.1:0-1919 GCA_964449025.1 uncultured Desulfobacteraceae bacterium | reverse complement strand
CATCATGGTTGGCGTCCCCCTCTATATACCATTCAAACCCCAGGCATATGAGAGTGGGAGGTTCAATAACGAATCTTCCCGGCTTTACCGCGTTCCGTTCTTCCCGATTTTTCTCCTCAGATACTTTGCTGTAGGCAAGGCCGGGTAGACCCGCGAATAAGAAAAAAACAAGGGAAAGCGCTATGAAAAAATTCCTTCTGTTCATACGTTACCTCCTTTTTTGGACACCCAGCCTTGTCGAAGAGGATGTCAATGATTTTATGATTTCAATTGCTTCAATATTTTCAAGCTATAATTTTGTGGACATCTCCCTAGAATGGATAGAGTTCGGCAAAAGCGAAATAAGCCTTCAATTCGCATTAAATATACGATATTTTCTTCTGACTGCCCGGTACGCCTCATGGAATCTTCTTTTTTTTATATTCCCATTTGGTGTCCTTACAAAGGCCGCAGTCTGGACCAACAAACATCTTCTCAGCCGTTTCATCCCCTTTTAGTTGCCATTCCAGCCATGCCACGGCGACTCTTCCGAACTCGCCGCCATTTGGCTGGCCATAGGTCCCTCCGTGGCCCACGTCATCGAGATGAGCTATGGCAATGGGGACTTTATCAATCCTTGCGAAATCGTCTTCCCCATTTGGATAAGCCATATCACTCTTTCCGCCGTCGATATACACAACAGGCGCGTGTAATTTTTGCAGGTGATCCTTCCCGATCGTGGGCAATGCCATAATCATTCCTCCTGGCTTCGGTGCCCCTTCTTTCGGCGTGCCTTCTTTTGGCGCTCCTGTCTTTGGCGGAGGCATTTTCGGCAGACCTCCCGCAAAAAGGCCGCTGTCCATGGGGAGGGTTGTCGAAACACGCGGATCAGCCGATACCTCCAATGCCTGCATTCCTCCACAGCTGTGGCCCGCTACGGCAAACTTTGACGGATCCAGTTTCTGGTAGTACTTGCTGTCCTGGCGCTCGTTCTCTGCTGTCGCCCAGTCAAGGGCTTCCAGCAATTGAGCAGACTTTGTCCCGCCCATGCCACCCATCATGCCGCCGCCCTGGCCAACAGCCGAAGAAGAGGTTTCCTCGCTGTATGGGCCGATGGCCACAACCAGAAAGCCATGGGATGCGATTTCCGCTAGGAAAGGGGCGTAAAATGTATTTGAATTCATACAAGCGCCGTTCCCCCATCCAAAAATCGGCATGGGATTCTTTTGATCGAAGGGGCTTAAATCCTCAGGGCGATAGATTGTATGCCCTGACACTCCGGGATCTCCTTCAATGATCGCAGGGTAAGGTCCCGAACCAACCGGCTTTGTCTGGGCCTGCGCAGAGGTTACAACCAGACCGATTAAACACATCACAATAGAGACATATCGTAGCATATTCGATTCCTCCTTTTTAAAAGATAGAGGGGCCGTATTCGCGGGGAATTGCCGCCCCTTGGTTTAACATATGGGTGACTCAATTTCCTTGTTCAAATTAAACTGGGATAATGGTTTATAATGTATTCTAACAACTCTCAATTTTCTGATCTTCCATGTTCACTGACCGTCACCCGCCTATAGCCGCAGCCAGTCCGGCTGACTCGAATATTCGTCTGGCAGTCTCAAGTTGCCGGTCAGATGGAAGTGTAAAAGAAGCAGTAATTTTTCTTTCCATTCGTAAATATTTGGTTTCACCTAAAGGATGGTAAGGGAGAATGTGTACTATGTTAGTTCCATCCAGTTTCGTCGCAATGAATTCGGCCGTGGATTTAAGGTTCTCCAAAGAATCGTTATAGCCCGGTATGAGGGGCACACGCGGAAAAACGGGGATTTTTAAGTCTCTATGTATCTTTTCGGCGTTTTCAAGGATAAGCTCATTGGCTACACCGGTATATGCCTTATGTCTGGTCGAATCCATGTGCTTGATGTCGTAGAGAACCA
>CAYUYB010000465.1:0-1932 GCA_964449025.1 uncultured Desulfobacteraceae bacterium | reverse complement strand
ACGGTTGGCGCCGGCGTAATAAGTGACATCATAGAATAAATCAACAGGCCGGTTTGATAGAGGGAAGGATATGATAGAAAAAGCATTGGCAAACCAGAAAATCCGGATTCGATTGAAGGCGTACGATCACAAGATCCTCGACCAATCAGCCATGGAGATTGTCGATACAGTTCGTGAAACCGGAGCCAAAATCGGAGGCCCGATACCTCTCCCTACTGTTATCAATAAGTACTGCGTTTTAAGATCGCCGCATGTTGATAAGAAATCAAGAGAGCAATTTGAGATCCGAACACATAAACGTCTTTTAGATATTCTTGAGCCGACCCAGCAGACTGTCGACGCACTGATGAAACTGGATCTAGCAGGTGGTGTCGATGTTGAGATTAAACTGTAAAATGAAAAAGCAGCAAGTGGAGATATGGACTTAATAATCAACACGATATTCGGCAAGAAAGTGGGCATGACCCGCTATTTTATCAATGAAGGTGAATCAGTTCCCGCGACTATTGTCGAAATTGAGCCATGCGTTGTTATCCAGAAGAAGACTTTGGATAGGGATGGTTACGAGGCAATACAGGTCGGTTTTCAAGAACAGAAAGAAAGTCGATTTAATAGGCCCGAGAGGGGCCACCTCAAAAAGGCGGGGAACAGGTTTTTCAGGCATTTGAGAGAAATCAGGGTGAATGATTCGGGTCCGTTTGAATTAGGACAGGAAATCAAAAACGATATTTTTCAAATCGGTGATTTCGTAAAGGTGGCGGGCAAAAGCAAAGGAAGGGGATTCACCGGTGTGATTAAAAGGTGGGGTTTCTCCGGAGGTAAAGACACACACGGTTGTACCTCTCACCGGGTGCCGGGTTCTATAGGGACCAGCGCTACCCCCTCGAGGGTTGTAAAAGGGAGAAAATTACCGGGCAGAATGGGATATCAGAGGGTAACACAGAAGAATCTCAGGGTTCTGGATGTAAGGCCGGAAATGAATATTATAGCCCTGAAGGGAACATTGCCGGGTAGCCGAAATACCATAATAGAAATCAGCAAGATATAGGGATCTAGTAACGGAAGCAGCCAATGGCCATGGTCGATGTGTATAATTTGGAAGGAGAAAAGATTTCCAGGATGGAACTCAATGACAACATCTTCGGAGTTCCCGTAAGGAAAGACATCATTCATCAGGTTGTGATAAGCCATTTGAATGAAAAGAGGGTGGGAACAGCGTCCACCAAGACCAGGTCGGAAAAGAGCAGTTCAGGCAGGAAACTCTGGCGGCAGAAGGGCACCGGGCGAGCCAGGGTTGGATCCGCCTCGTCTCCCACAAGAAGGGGAGGGGGAGTAGCCTTTGGTCCTAAACCCCGTGACTATGTAAAAAAGGTTCCTAAAAAATTAAGAAGGGCGGCCCTGCTTATGGCCATGACGGATAAGCTGCAATCTGAACGACTTGTTGTTGTAGCGGATTTTAATCTACCGGAGATAAAGACCAGGAATTTTGCGCAGGTGATGAAGAATTTTTCAGTTAATAGGGCCCTTATTATCACCGAAGATAAAAATGAAAACCTGGAAAAATCTTCCAGAAATGTGCCCTATATAAAGGTTATGAGGTATCAGGGTCTAAATGTCTATGACATCCTAAAGCATGATCATCTTTTCGTAACTCAGTCGGCGATTCCGAGAATTGAGGAGGCATTGATTTCCTGATGGATATTTTTAACGTTATCAGAGACCCCCATATAACCGAGAAAGGGAATCTGCAAAAGGAGTTATATAATCAGATAACCCTTAAGGTGGATAGAAGAGCGAACAAAGTGGAGATAAAAAAAGCGGTTGAAAAGATATTCAAAACAAAGGTCTTGGATGTGAAGACCATGAATATGGCAGGTAAAAAGCGCAGGATGGGAAGGAACACTGGCAAAAGGCCTGACTGGAAAAAGGCAA
>CAYUYB010000464.1:0-1939 GCA_964449025.1 uncultured Desulfobacteraceae bacterium | reverse complement strand
GGTTTGTGACGGATTTCATGATGAGCCGGAATATGGTTTTGATGGGAGGGAGTACACTAATTGACGACTGGCGCTAGATTAAAACTCCCTGTAATTAATTGAAGATTTGGAAGGATTACCGGGGTCAGCCCTTGACATTGGACATGATCGATTGCGAATGTCTAATGTCAAGGGCTGACCCCGATTCTCGTTACTCAAAAAAGGGGATTCATATCGAAAGCTCGCAACATTACCTCTGGAGGAAATTATGCGAAGAATAGTTTTTATTGTTCTTATTTTTTCTTTTCCTGGAATCCTTTGGGCTGCTGATCCACTTATCGGCACATGGAAAACCAATCTTGAGAAATCAAATCTTCCTGCTGATCAACAGGGGATAAAAGAAGATATAAATACCTATCGTGAAATCGAAGGAGATTTGATAGAATTATCTATAAAAACTATTAATCCGGATGGCTCTTTATATACAGCTTTATGGACATGGCCGAAACAAGGAGGATTGGCCAAATGCCTTTCCAGGACTCTTGATGAAGGAGTGATCTATGTTCAAACGTTAATTGAGCCAGGTCACTGGTGCGTGAACATCATGAAAAATGGTATACAAATTGCCAGGTATCATAAATCTGTTAGCAAGGACGGTAAAACGATGAGGCAGACCTTGGCAGGTATCAATAGAGAAGGGAAGCCTGTTCACATAATGAAGGTGCTTGAAAGACAATAGTAGTTTTGTTACGGCACCTGCCCGATCATATTCACGTTAATATATACCGTAAATACGTAAAGGGGTTAAATATACGCTTGACTCTTGTCAAATAAGTATCTGTTTGCTTCACATATGCGAATAAGGGAAGGGGATATATGCCTGAAGATTTTAAGCCTTGGACATGGAAACCGCCTGAAGGTTTTTTAGCCCTCGATCACAGCACATCCCGCCAGGACGCTCACGACAAAGTGTCAGGTCAGGCGGTCTACACGAGAGATGTTTATCTTCCCGGTATGTTATATGCCAAAATACTTACATCGCCCTATGCCCACGCCAAAATTGTGAGCATGGATACGACCAAAGCCGAGGCAATGACCGGAGTCCGGGATATATTACAGTTCAGCGATCCTGATATTAAGTTTGAAAACTCCAGGGGTGGATATTGCTCGAGCGAATACAATATCCTGGCTCTTCCCGGAACCAGCGATTTCTATCAGCACCCTATGGGAGTTGTGGTAGTAGCTGATAGTGAAGAAGTATGTGATCGTGCGCTCCGGCTGATTGAAATACAATGGGAAGAGCAGCCTTTTATTCTGGATATGGAAGAATCACTTAAACCAAACGCGCCTAAGATCATGCCTGAGGTTTTGCGGTTGAATTCAAGCGCCAAAGACCCGAATACCGTTCTGACCAGCACAACCGAGATCGGTGATATCCGGAAAGGATTCGCCGAGGCGGACAAGATAATAGAGTATACGATCACGAGAGCGCCCAATACGGTGGCGGGTGTTGAAGGGATGGCCTGCGTTGT
Source organism: uncultured Desulfobacteraceae bacterium (assembly GCA_964449025.1). GTDB lineage: Bacteria > Desulfobacterota > DSM-4660 > Desulfatiglandales > HGW-15 > CAYUYB01. The sequence continues at coordinate 428 of CAYUYB010000464.1, read as the reverse complement.
GCAATGGAGGGGGGATTTTCTGGATATCTGGCCTCATCATGCGTCGCATGTTGAGCCGATGCTAAGCAGCGCGAGCCTTCCTTCAGTTGGGCTGTCATTTGTGTCACTCGGGTATGGAAGTATACAAACCGACGTAAAATCCCCGCCGAAGGATAGAAAAGACCCCATTCCCCCCATTTGCGAAGCAAACAAAATAAATGTGACCGTGCCGTACCAGGGCGCCTGGTACGGCGGCATTTCATGGCTTGGATACTCCACGGCATTTATACGCATGGCCGCAATCCTCGCGAAGAGAGCCCAAAACCGGCCGGTAAAATTGCTGTACGATGAGAGCCATTTTTATCTTACCGGGGATGATGCGGCAGTTTATCGTTGCAAGGTGGGCGCTAAAAAAGACGGAACCATCACGGCCTTAGACTGGCATGTCG
>CAYUYB010000463.1:0-1946 GCA_964449025.1 uncultured Desulfobacteraceae bacterium | reverse complement strand
TGAATGTGCCCCGTAGAGACGATCCCCGGTGGCCGGAGGTCCCGAAGGATACAGGGCCCTGAGATCCATGGGTATAATAGGATGATACCAGATCAGGGACATCGATCAGCATGGATATTGGGGCTTGTTTGCCTGCCAGTTGGTGGATGGGCATTTTTGAGGCTCCTTTCACAGTATTAAGATTCTATGCTAATCCGGATTAACCCTTTTTTCCAGATATCACCCTTTAAAAAGCACCATTAGTTAGCTCTCAGCTATTAGCCATTAGCTACTAGCTGTTTATCTACCCGAGGTCACGGGTGTTCTTTTCAAGATGACATCTCCAAAAAAACCCCACCCAATGTATGCAGTGAGCTTGTTTTCAAAGGTTTGCAACACCAGGACCCCTTGCAGAATGTACCGTTGCGAACAGGAAAAGGTTTGCCAAACCCTTGAAAATAAGACCACGTGCACTGAACGCCATAGATGTCGTCTTGAAAAGAATGCATGTGATTGAAGGGCTGTCCCTTTTCTTCGTTCCGGATCTCCCGGGCTGGTCATTTCAAGGAATTACGGCCGTATTTCTCTCTTAGAATCCTGTGCAGTATCTTGCCTGTATCGCTCTTTGGCATCTCCTCGTCGTGGATAAATATAACCTCCTTAGGGATCTTATACCCTGCGATCTTGCCCCGGCAATAGTCGGTAATTTCGTCCTTGGTAACGACGGTCCCTTCATGCAATACTACCACCGCGGTGACCTGCTCACCCCACTTTTGGTGAGGCAAGCCTATGACCGCCACGTCTTTCACCGACGGGTGGGCGCCGATAACCTTTTCCACCTCAGCGGGAAAGATATTCTCGCCGCCGGATATTATCATGTTGGCCTTCCTGTCCACTAAGAAGTAGTAACCATCCTCGTCACGAATAGCCATGTCTCCCGCGCTGAAATACTCGCCTTTCATGGATTCCGCCGTCTTCTCAGGGTCTTTCCAGTATCCCATGAAGACCATTGGACTTTTTGAATATAACTCGCCCACCACATTGGGTCTGGTGATTATGTTTCCATCCTCATCGTAGAGCCTTATTATATCCGAACCGATAACTTCTCTGCCGCACGAGCCCAGCTTGATGAGCTGTTCATCCGGTTGCAATACGGTCACTATGCCGGCCTCGGTGGAACCATAGGCCTCATAGAGCCTGGTGTTGGGAAACATGTTCATGATGCCCAGTTTGGTCTCCTGCCTTGCCGGGGCTGAAGATACCAGGAGTTTCTCTACCTTGCTCAGGTCGTATTTTTGCTTTATGTCATCGGGGAGTGACAGGAGCATGATGTAGTGGGTAGGTACCAGAGAGGTAAAGGTTATATTGTAATCCGATATGGTTTTTAGCAGGTGCTCGGGATTGAATTTGACCGTATTGTATGCCACCACAGTTCCGCCAACAAAGATGGTGGTGAAAGAGTATTTAAGCGAGTGGCTGTGACAGAAAGGCATGACCATCAGGCTTGTGTCATCGAAGTGGAAATCATGTTCGTGGATCATGATAAAATACTGAGAAAAGAGGTTAACATGGCTCTTCATAACACCCTTGGGCCATCCTGTGGTCCCGCTGGTGTACAGGATAGTCCATAGATCCTGCGGCTCCACCCTTGTCTCCGGTTCAGATGGGCTGGCCGCGGACAGCATCTCTTCGTAAGGGATGAACCCGTCTTCCACCGCGGGTTGAGAGGCAAAGCATACATATTTCTCGATCAGAGGGATTTTTGCCTTTATCTCATTTATCATGTCGATAAAAGGGAAGCTTATGCCTGTAGTGGGATCTTTACCTCCTTCCACGATGAAGATCTTCGCCTCGCAGTGATTGATGATATACTCCATTTCCGATGCCGCTAGCCTGAATAAAAGAGGAACGCACACGAATCCGCCCTTGGCGGCCGCGCCATATATCTCCATCCATTCCACACAGTT
>CAYUYB010000462.1:0-1950 GCA_964449025.1 uncultured Desulfobacteraceae bacterium | reverse complement strand
ATGGTCTCCATGGCTGCACGGAGGCTGAAGAGTTTGTGTTCTGTGAGCCGGTGTATGTAGTCGAACTCTTGCCAACCGGACCAAATCACGGCGCGCTTTTCTTTATTTCCACCAATTCTTTTTTGGACCATTTGCAACACTTCATCGGGTAATCGACATAAAGACAACAACGGCCCGGATTTAATAAGGGCGACGTTGGCCCTGGTCTCAAAAAGACCCAAGAAATATCCCACGAAGGTCACATCGTCCATATCCTTCAATTCTACGGACTTGGATTTGTTCAATTTGCTCATCTCCACAGCAAATGACTTATGATCATCAATTGGTGCGATCAGCGTTCTTTCTCGATAATTCAACAATAATGCCGCCTGGCGGTGTTTAACCTGTAGCGCGTCGATGATCTTTTCCAGTAAGAAAGGACCATCGACGGCACCGACGGACCAAATCACCGTCTTTCTTTCCGGCAACTCCACGAATTGTCCAATTCCGGTCATCACTCGTAGAGCGACCGCGAATTCGGCGCTGGAAGAAGGGACGCGCGCCGACCAATGGAGAACGTCGTTCTTCTTTCCCCTCCGATGGACGCAGGAAAATGAGGCAACGCTGTCTACGATCCCGGCTATGAAGCCAGTTTCCAACGGATTGAGATCCTTAGTATGGTCTATCAATCGAGCCTGGACGGAGCGTACGGACATGGCATCACCTCACGAAGATGAATCGAAATTTCTTTTTCCCATGGGTTTTTCGGTATCCACGTGTTTCCGCAAATTCTGATTCTTTCATACATTCTTTGGAAGCGTGGTTATACAACGTTTTCTTGTGCATGACCCAACCATCTTTGCTGACGTACCAGTAATCTGGATCAACTTCCTTATCCATCTTGAAATTACAGGCTTTGTAAACCGTGCCGAGATGATTAAAAGTTGTGTCGGCGTAGGCTATAATGCAACGATATTTTTCGTCCAATGCCTTGATGCACCTGGTTATGAACCAGGAGGCAAAATTTTTCTTTTGGTGTCGTGGGTCAATGCATAATCTGGACAGCTCGCGAATCTCATTTTGTTTGAATTTTTCAACGGTTATGTTTTGTCTGATTAATGGCGAAAAAACACAAACGGCGACACATTCGTCGTTTAAATAAGCCCCAAACGACAAGCCTCCTCTTCCAGCATTACAGAGGTAATGATATTTGGATAATAATGGGATATAATCTTTTGCCGGACACTCTTTAATTTGAACGTCGTCAAAGCTAAAGTCAATTTGTTCACAGGGGGTACCAAGCCAATATAGAATCGTGGAACGGACACGATCCAGACATCCGAATTCATGATCCCAGACGTACTTTAACTCATATTGATCGGATAAGTGTCTTGAGACATAAGTTGCTTTGGCTTGATCTTTGGTTTGGGTTTCTCGATTGTAGTGAGGATGTCCCTGAATTTCGACTAATAGGGTAGTTCTGTTTAAGCGTGGGATGACGCAATCGAAGCTGTAGGGGCCAATCTTGCATTCAGGATCATCTGGTTTATTATTATATTCACGAAAGAATTTGATGTTTAAATCATTAAGAATGGAATAAAACAATTCTTGGATGGATGATACTTTTGGGATGTTGGCTCGAATGACGGCCATCTTCTCTCTGTAACCTGGTTTTTCCCATGCTTTTTTACATCCTTCAACGATTTTCTCTCTCGTGCTGGGGTTTTTCCACGCTTTTTTAGTTGCTCTGCTTCTGATTAACTGCATTTCTGGGGTCGCAAAGAGCTGCATCATCATTTCTCTGTTGGCAGCCCACCATTTTCTTTTGGTTTTGGATCTTTTAGCGATCGTTTCAGGGTTTTGAGCTGCTGCCTTTATGGCTGTGGTGTATTTCTCTCGTAATTCTTTAGTTGACCAAGCATGGCGTGTGCTTTCACCCACTTTTTGCTTGTAATCTGGACTTGAGTATAT
>CAYUYB010000461.1:0-1950 GCA_964449025.1 uncultured Desulfobacteraceae bacterium | reverse complement strand
AGCAGTTTGTTGTTTAGATTCTGAAAAAACAGGGGCTTAATAATTGGTTTAATTCCGTCTCAATCCTTTTGTGATAATCATTTCGCAGACGATAATCTTTAAATGGTTTGTATATCCTCGTATAACTCTGGGAATTTATCGAGGGTGTGAAATAAACTGTGTAAATGGTCATAGAAATGTTAACCTATTTATTGAAAGGTATTTACTATGGCCAAACAGACACCGCAGGAAAAGCGTAAGCAGGAACTTATTGACGAATTGCTCAAGGATTATGATGGTCCCGAATCGTTTTGGGGCGAATCAGGCATATTTGCCGACCTGAAAAAGCGTATCGTTGAGCGCACCCTTGACGCTGAGATGGACGACCATCTCGGCTACAGCAAGCACGACCCAAAGGGCAATAACAGCGGCAACAGCCGCAATGGTCGAAGCAAAAAGACGGTAGTTCTCGGTGATGATGAAGTGGAACTCACCCCTCCTCGTGACCGCAACAGCAGCTATGAGCCTCAGCTTATCCCTAAAGGCAAAAAATATTTTAAGGGGTTTAACGACAGGATCATCGCCATGTACGCCCGCGGCATGAGTGTCCGTGACATCCAGGGGCACCTGCTTGAGATGTATCAGGTTGACGTTTCCGAAGGCTTGATCAGCCAGGCGACCGAGGCTGTCATGGATGAAGTAAAGGCATGGCAGAACCGTCCTCTTGATGAAATTTACCCGATAGTATTCCTCGACTGCATCGTTGTTAAATGCCGCACCGATGGCAAGGTTGCCAACGTGTCTGTGTACCTTGCTCTTGGCGTAAACATAGACGGCCACAAGGAGCTTCTTGGCATCTGGATATCCAAAACAGAAGGTGCTAAATTCTGGCTTGGCGTCATCACAGAGCTTCAGAATCGCGGAGTAAAAGATATCTTCATTGCATGTGTAGATGGCCTGAAAGGCTTTCCTGAGGCAATTGAAGCAGTTTTCCCGCAGACACAGGTTCAGCTTTGTATCGTCCACATGGTTCGCAATTCCGTGCGTTTTGTAAACTGGAAAGACCGCAAGCAACTTTGCTGCGACCTTAAAACAATTTATACTGCGGCAACCGAAGCCCAGGCTGAAACCGCCCTTGAAGATTTTGCTAAAAAGTGGGACGATAAGTATCCGATGATCAGCAAGAGCTGGCGAAACCATTGGCAGAATATAATCCCGTTCTTTGATTATCCAGCCGACATCCGCAAGGCTATTTATACAACCAACGCGATTGAATCGCTCAACCGTTCGCTGCGGAAAGTTATTAAAACCAAGGGAGCATTCCCGACCGAAGCATCGATCATGAAGATATTTTATTTGGCACTTGAAAATGTCGCGAAAAAATGGACAATGCCTATAAGATGCTGGAGTTCGGCGATGAATCAGTTTGCTATCAAGTTCGGCGATCGCGTACAACTGTGATGAAAATAGAAGCCGCCTTCGGCGGAACTGTTTAATTAAGTTTATCGCTTATTGGCCAAGACAGAAATGCAGAAAGCTCCGATGGATAATATCGCACCGGAGCTATCTGTCTCGGCATCGTCCTGACGCTCAGGTTGCTCTTCAGCAGAGCCTTATCCTTCAGGACAATATTTATAAGTTAATGAAAAACAGATTGAAAATCAAGGCAGAAGTGTAATCTGCTAAGAATCGTTAAGGCCATTTACACAGTTAAATGAACATACCCGTATTAAAAAATCTTCGTGAACTTCGTGTTCTTCGTGGTGATGTAAGAGACCGGAAGCCGGAAAGAAGACGACAAGAATTTGAGAAGTCAAGAATGTCAGTGAATGACTCACTACCTGGAGTGGGCGACCTGTTCCGTAAATCCGATGGCTCACTCCTTGCAACGGATGAGTTGTTCCCCGGAACGGATGACTCGTGGAGGGGAGCGGACGACATACTCTTTGGGGCGGACAACTCACTCCGCCC
>CAYUYB010000460.1:0-1970 GCA_964449025.1 uncultured Desulfobacteraceae bacterium | reverse complement strand
AAGAACTAAAAAAACGCCTGGGGCCTGAAGTCTATAACTGGATTTCAGAACAGGTTAAAGATGATTGGAAAGAGGATGTTGAAGATCACGGCCAATGATATATTAAAATTATTAGACAATAGGCATCCGATTGAGAAATATGTCACTGTTTCTGAATGTAAAGTCGGGGCCTCATGGACATCTGATAGATGCCCTAGGTTAGATATGTGGACTATGGCCCGGAGTTGGGCGCATCCCTCTTTTATCGGCTATGAGATAAAGGTCAATCGCAGTGATTTTATTAAAGATAATAAGTGGCCTGATTACTTACCATATTGTACTGAGTTTTATTTTGTATGCCCGCCTGATGTTATTAGCATCAACGAAATTCCGGCAGACGCCGGGCTTATAATCACGTCAAAAAACTGTAACAAACTCTTTATCAGAAAAAAGGCCCCTTATCGGGATATCGAAATACCTCAATCAATTTTGCTCTATATTTTAATGTGCCGAACTCAAATTACTAACGATTTATATAATAAGCGTCCATCTCACGTTATTTGGCAAGAACGGCTTGAACAGATGAAAAAAAATAAACACACCGGCCATACTCTTTCTTATCTAATATCAGAAAAGGTCAACAAAGAAGTACGGGAGATAAAGAAAAAGAATGATCTACTATACAGGGAAAATGAACGGCTCCGATATATTAAAGAATGGCTTGATAAACGCAATATTAAGCTGGAAGACGTTACATCGTGGGGCGGCATTAGATATCAATTTGAAGAGCTTATAACGGGATTACCCTTTAACTTTAAACATAATTTGTTGGATACAAAAAATAAAATTGAAGAACTTTTGAAAGTAATATTATGAACCAACTGACCTTATTTAACCCGATTGCCAGAAACACGGACCCGGTATCAAGTCACATGGCGGCAAGTGAGATTACAGGCCATGGTATAAGGCAAAAGCAGGCGGCAATAATCCTCGAGCTTGTCCGTAAATATCCGGGCAGGACCTCCTTGGAATTATCCCGACTTTGTGATCTTGACCGATATCAAATCGCGCGGCGCCTTTCCGATTTAGAGCATGCCGGAGAGATCGAAAAGGGTGAAATAAGAGTTTGCAGGATCGCGGGCCGCATGGCCGTGACGTGGAGGGTGAGGGATTAAATGGCAAGACCTGAAAGACATGACGCGGACTATTTTCCATTCTATGCGAAGGATGGACGAACTTTAAACATCCTTGAAAATAAATACGGTTGTAAGGGCACAGGATTTTTCACAAATGTCATGAGATTTCTTACACTTCAGCCTGATCACCATTTTTGCATAGAGGATGATTCAGACCGATTATATTTCTTTTCAAAGTGTAAATGTGATGAAGAATCCGGAATGGACATGCTGGAAATCATGTCAAAGACGCGGAAGATACACAGTGACTTGTGGGTTTCTTCCAGAGTTATTGTTTCAGAGCCCCATTTAGACAGCATAAAAGACGCATATCGTAAAAGAAATAATCCTATAATCACCATAGATGAAATTATAGTTTCCTACGGTGGTAATTCACATAGTAGCGGGGTTTCTGACGCCGAAAACTCACAAGAGACCGATATTTCTGACGTTGATAACCCACAAACTAAAGTAAAGCAAAGTAAAGTAAAGAAAACTAATCCGCCTGACGGCGGACATTTCTCAAAGACAGTCGGGGAATATTTTCAGGAGATCGAAAAGTCAGGAAAGGAAATCCAGGACCTTAACCTGAAAGACGGCAAAAAGCCGTTTAACGTCTGGCAAATTATTCAGCAATGGTCAAATCAAAAAATCCACCCGGGGGCCATAGCTGAGGTTTTGTCAGACACTATTAAATACCTACCTGAAGTTACAAGCCCTCAAGCATATCTACGATCAACCATGAAAACCAAAGCCCAAAACTGGCGTGAGAAGGGCTTTATCCTTGATCATGAAAAAGAAAAAAAGGAGTGGGAG
>CAYUYB010000459.1:0-2005 GCA_964449025.1 uncultured Desulfobacteraceae bacterium | reverse complement strand
AAAACAGAATTCGCATCATCGATACACCATATACCGACATATAATGGAGACGATGGATAAATCGCCTCCTGATATTATAATAAGGCTTACGGCCCTGTTGCATGATATCGCCAAACCCCGTGTTCGTCAAAAGATAAGAGGAGAATTTCGTTTCTTCAGGCATGCTGAAGAAAGCGCCCGGCTTGGGGCTGAAATAATGGAACGCCTCAGATTCAGCAAGGATATCATATATCAGGTCACTAACATGATCACGCTCCACATGATAGATTATAAAAGCAACTGGAGCGATGGGGCGGTGCGACGTCTGATACGCAACATCGGCCCTCGGGATATAGCCCGACTGATCTCCTTCCGCAGGGCCGATCTTTTGGCTCACGGGTATGAGGACAGGAAACTGGATTTCCTCCTAGAGCTGGAAAGAAGGGTGAAAGGGATGCAAAAGGAATTCTTAATAAAGGATGCCAGTGATCTGGCAGTGGGAGGAAAGGATGTCATGGATATCCTGGGGTTACCTCCGGGCCCGGTAGTGGGAAAGGTTTTAGATATCTTGTTGGAAAGGGTAACAGATAGCCCGGAACTAAATACAAAACAAGCATTAACAGATATACTGAGAGAATTAAAGGGAAAGGCTCTTCCTGGCGCGTCTCAAATTCCTGCTTGATTTTTATTTATATACATTAACCATACTCTATGTTATCAATATATTGATCGGCAGCTATCCCTAAAAGGCCGTTCAAATGAGAGGGTCCGCCGAGCAGTTTATATCCATCTTCTCCGGTTAAAAAAGACATACGTGGACCTCTGACCATTACAGCAATATCGCAAATAACAAAATCATCGATAGTAGAGGATTCAAATTTGGCAAGAGAGGAACAAAAAGAAGCAGGATTTACCCGTTGGCTTAAGGCCAAGTTTCTGGGAAGAGATAAAGAACAGGGACCTGTGGATACCCAATTTCTGGAGGATCTGAAGGGTATCGAAAAAGTGGGACGTTACGAGATCATGGAGAAATTGGGCCAGGGCAGTATGGGGGTTGTCTATAAAGGCAGGGACCCTTACATTAAGAGATATGTCGGCATAAAGATCTCACGACCGGCGGCAAATGTCGGAAGTAAAAAGACAGATGAATATCGAAAAAGGTTCTTTCTTGAAGCCCAATCGGCAGGCAGACTTTCACATCCTAATATTGTAGCGATATACGACGCCGGTATGTACAAGGACTTCTGTTACATAACCATGGAATATATAGACGGGCCTACCCTAGAAAAATTTTGTGATAAAGATAATCTCTTGCCTGTCAACAAAGTTGCCGAGATGATCATATCAGCGTCTAAGGCGCTGGATTACGCCCATCAGAAAGGGCTCATCCATAGGGATATCAAACCTTCAAACATCATGATAAATAGATTAGAGGAGGTTAGGATAACCGATTTCGGCATAGCCAGGGTTAAAACCCAACAGACCCTTTCAGAAGGAATCATCGGTTCACCGAGTTACATGTCACCTGAACAGGTTAAAGAGGAGCCTATAGAACCCTTGAGCGATGTTTTCTCCTTAGGGTGCATCTTATACGAACTACTAACCGGCGTTCAGGCCTTTCCCGGCGATAATTATTTCGCCATCATGTATAAGATTACCAACGAGGACCCTGTCCCTATAAAGGACATCCGCCCGGATATCCCGGAGATACTTGAGAAGATAACCGCCAAAGCCCTTAGCAAGAACCCGGCCCAAAGATACCAAACATGCATGGATTTAGCCTATGACCTCCGGAGCGCCCTGAGGAATTTAAAGGAAGAAGTTGTTAAGGAATACAAGGCCGAAGATGTCATCGACTATATACGTAATGTCCATTTTTTCAGTGATTTTACCAGGGAGCAGGTCCAGGAAATCATTGAAACGTCAAATATGATAAAAGTAGCCAAGAACACCGTCATGGTCGCTGAAGGGGAAACGGATGATTCTTTTTATATTATCCTCAGCGGTCGTGCCGTTGTCCGCAAGA
>CAYUYB010000458.1:0-2006 GCA_964449025.1 uncultured Desulfobacteraceae bacterium | reverse complement strand
CCTTGCACATAAACAAGTTCGCCTGTCGCAAAGAGAACCCCATGGGCCGAACCAAATATCTGTGTAAAGTCCTTTTCGTGCTCATTAACCGGGTGAACCGGTAATCCATATCCTTATCCCTATCTGTTCCGCTTCAGCTAAAAGCAATAATCCATATCTCAGCGAAGACCAATACGCAGGTGCTCAGGCGACGTGATATCTGCGTAGCTCTCGTCCCCTATGATTGAGCAGATGCACGGCGCACGCGATACACGGATCGAATGATCTTACTATCCTCACTATTTCCAGCGGATTCGCCTCATCCCTCACCTTTGTCCCCAGCAAGGCCTGTTCAATAGGCCCATGATTACCCATGTCATCCATAGGGGACGCGTTCCATGTCGTGGGAACCACGCACTGGTATCCGGCAATCTTTCGATCTTTGATGATAATCCAGTGCCCGAGCGCGCCACGGGCCGCGTCCAGTATCCCGAACCCGGCTCCCTCCTCAGGTATCTTGTAGTCAGTATAGACAGGCTCCCCGCATTTCAAGGAAAGGACCCAGCCTTCCAGGTTTCTGGCGATTTGCAGGGCGCAGAGAGCGCGGGCCGCGTGTCTTCCAAGAACGGAAAAAAGGATCTCCGGTGAGGCCTTGAAATGGCTGAGCAGGGAATCCACCATATCTTTTGTCGCTAAGTCCCCTAGCGCGTAGGCGACGGCAACCCTTGCCAGTGGTCCTACCTCATATGCCTTTCCCTTGTACCTCGGGGCCTTTATCCAGGAATAGCCGTTCTCTTTGTGGGGCATGGGTTCGGTTTTCCCCTCAAAGGGATGAAGACCCGATGTGTTATTCTCGTACCATGAATACATGATCCACTCGTTGATCTGATCCATGTCCAGTGTTTGATGCTTTAAGTCAAGCGAGGTAGTCCCCTGTTTGAATAACCGATCTCTTTTTGTGTAGTCTGATTGGCTTCCATCGAGATCAAATGTCCCGTAAGACAAAAATCTGCCGCAGCCCTTTCCGATCTCAAAATAGTCGCTGTAGGCCTCCGCGACCTTTATCACGTCGGGGACGTATGTATCCTCGATAAATTCCCTGATTTCCCTTGCTCGTGAAAGCAGGGTGGTGATCTTGTCAATAGTGGGGATCTCCGTCATGCCCCCGGGTGTTACCGCGCAGGCGTGAGGCAGCTTGCCGGCAAGCACCGCGGTCGCCTCATGACCTTTTCTCCTCATCTCCAGCGCCTGGATATAATGTGAAACAAGCTCCTGATCGAGGGCTGAAGAAAACCGGTAATCTCCTTCATAGCGTGGCATAAAAGGGGCGAGCTCACCTCTTGATATAAAGTGTTTTATGCTCTTTAATGTTCGATCATTCCCTCCATAGTCGGCCACTTTTGTGACATCCACGTAATCGAGGGCGGCCAGGTGATAAAAATGTAGTATATGGTCCTGAATCTGATGAAAGCCCATAGTCAAATTTCTCATGTGCCGGGCATTGTCCGGTATCTTGTCCGCGATCCCGAAGGCGCTGTCCAGACTCAATGCCGACGCTGTGGTGTGGCAGTGGTTGCACACGCCACAGATCCTTTCCGTAATCAGTTGAGCATCTCGAGGATCTCTTCCCTCCAGTAGTCTCTCAAATCCGCGGAAAAGCATTCCCGAGCACCTGGCCGTTTTGACCTCTCCACCGTCCACGATGGCCTCTACCTTCAGATGTCCTTCAATTCGAGTGACAGGATCTATTACGATGGTCCCCATCGTCCTCATTCCTCTCCTTTTTTCCAATGCTCGCCAATCCTGGGTATTTCCACGTCAGTGATCTTTTCATAAAAAGGGCCCAGGAGATCCGGGAACTCCGGCTGGGTGCATCCCTGGCATCCCATCCCTGATCTGACACACCAATTGACCCCGCCGTTCCATTGACGTATGGGACAATCCGCATAGGTGATAGGGCCTTTACACCCGAGTTCATACAGACAACCCGGATCACCGAACTTCTTGGCGAATTTGCCCTCATCAAA
>CAYUYB010000457.1:0-2009 GCA_964449025.1 uncultured Desulfobacteraceae bacterium | reverse complement strand
AACTTCACCCTCCCGGGTCTGGTTTCCACGGGGACCTTAGTCTTCTCATCCTTTGCCTTCTTATTATTGGTCACCATTTGTGTCTTTTATCGGTCCAAACACAATCTCAAACAGGTTTGTACGGAACGCCTTATAGTTATTTTTTAATCACATTTTGATTAAAATGTAATTAAATCTGTCCTATCATGTCAAGAAAAAACAGAAACTTCTTCTTGCTAACCCGGAATAGCGCACGTGCTGTTAATCTAAACCCTGACAGCTAAAAAAATCCGTGACCTCATCCCCGGGTCAAGGTATTATATCTACTGTGTTTGACGCTAGCGCGGACTATTTAGAGATGATCCATAATTAAAAAACATAGGAGGAATCATGCTCCCTACCATCCAGTGGCAAGGCAATCAAATCCGGATGATCGACCAGCGAAGATTGCCAGCCAGAATCCAATGGTACACCTGTAAAGGATACAGGGATGTTGTTTCGGCGATCGAGAAAATGGTTATAAGGGGGGCCCCGGCCATAGGCGTGGCGGCAGCCATGGGTCTTGCCTTGGGAGCGGCTTCTATCAAGACCGATAACTACGGTGACTTCAGGAGACGATTTTCGCATATGGCTAAAAGGATTGCCTATGCCAGACCAACGGCAGTCAATCTGCGATGGGCTGTTGATAGAATGTCAGCCTTGGTTGATTCCCTTAATGACCATCCTGTGCTTGAAATAAAAAGGATTCTAAGGAGGGAATCCGAGGAGATTCTTAAGCAAGATATAGATATCAATAAAGAAATCGGTAAAATCGGCCAGACCCTTATACATGAAAAGGCAAGAATACTGACCCATTGTAATGCGGGTGCGCTGGCAACCGTCGGATATGGCACGGCCCTTGGGGTTATCCGGGCCGCACACGCGGCCAGGAAAAGGGTAGAGGTCCTTGCCGATGAGACAAGGCCGTGGCTTCAGGGGCTCAGGTTGACCTCCTTTGAGCTTATGGAGGATGGAATCCCTGTCCAGGTAATAGTTGATAACGCTGCCGGATCATTCATGCGGAGGAAAATGGTAGATATGGTAATCACCGGAGCCGACAGGATAGCTGCCAACGGCGACGTGGCAAATAAGATAGGTACATATCAGGTGGCTGTCCTGGCAAAGGAGAACAGGGTACCGTTCTACGTTGCGGCCCCTCTATCCACGATCGATACGGAAATCCCCAAAGGGGATATTATCCCGGTAGAAGAAAGACCGCCTCAAGAGATAACCCGCCTTGGCAGGCAAATGATTGGTCCTCCCGGAGTAAAGGTCCTTAATCCCGCCTTTGACATCACCCCCGCCAGATATATTACCGCAATTATCACGGAAAAAGGTATTATTAAACCGCCGTACCTTGCCGAAATAAGAAGGCTTCTCAAAGCGACTGGGAAGACATGGTAATCTTCAGAATCTTCTCGGTCCGGGGCGAGACCTTGAACCTCTCGTCAATCCTGTATCCACACACCCAGACAATACTGTTCACGGACATCAATATGGGTATTGAAGCACGGATCTCTGAAGGGACCTTAAGATCAATAAAAAAATCCTTAACCTTTTTGGTGCCCTTCATGCCCAGGGGACTAAACCTGTCGCCCGGCCTGAGATTTCTAATAACCAGGGGGTATCGAAGCCTTGCCGCATCCAGAAAGGCAGTAGCTGTGGAACCTCCTCGGTAAATATCCTCATCAGATCCCTCAATTTCCTCAAGCCGGATGGTCTGTCTAATAGCTTCAATATAATAAATGCCCGGGCCTTCGAGATTATAGGTGTAGCTCCTTACCCGCTTTGGCTGCCTCAGGGTGAATTGCACCCTGTCATATCTCCTCCTTACCACGATACCGCTGGGAAGATCTATGGTGGACTGAGCCCTTTGTCTGTTATCCAAAAGCCCTGAAACAGAGGCAATATGATCATGTTCCAGAGGATAATGGTCCCCCTTAACCCTTTTCAGCAGAACCCGTATAACCCTGTTCCTTAAAGGTCCGGGC
>CAYUYB010000456.1:0-2013 GCA_964449025.1 uncultured Desulfobacteraceae bacterium | reverse complement strand
GGATAGCCCTGGAATTAAAGGACAAGGCCCAAGAGGTAGGCATTGATCTTGATCTTCCCAAGCCTTCTATCATGGTTGTTCAGGACAGGACTGTTTTTGATGATGCGCTTTCCGCCCTGGTGAATCTGGGATATTCAGTGAAGCCGGCCAAAAAGGCTGTGGAAAATGCGATCTCAACCCTAGATGAGATTAACCTGGAGGAAGTAATCAAGGAGGCACTGCGGTTACTGGTTTGATAGAATAAAAGGGATTACTTGATGGATCATGAAAAAGAAAGCATTATTACCCCTGAATTGCAGGTAGAGGAGCTCCCCGGCGAGGCGAATCTGCGACCCGTCTTATTTAATGAATATATAGGTCAGGAAGAGGTAAAGAGAAACCTGATGGTGTTTATCGAAGCGGCCAAGGGACGATCTGATGCCCTGGATCATGTCCTGTTTCATGGTTCACCGGGGCTGGGAAAGACAACGCTGGCCCATGTCATAGCCAATGAACTGGGGGTGAATATTAACAGCACATCCGGTCCTGTTATAGAAAAACCCGGAGATCTAGCAGCTATCTTGACCAGTTTGAAGCCCAGGGATGTCCTGTTTATCGACGAGGTTCACCGGCTTAATCATGTCGTGGAGGAGATACTGTACCCTGCCATGGAGGATTTCCAGCTGGACATAATCATAGGCCAGGGCCCTTCCGCCAGGACAATGAAGATTCCTCTTCCCCATTTTACACTGATCGGGGCTACTACGAGGACAGGCTTGCTTACCCCACCCCTGAGAGAACGATTTGGTGTTATTCAAAGGGTGGATTTTTATGGGCCTGAAGACCTTAAAAAGATTGTCACCCGTTCCGCAAAGATCCTGGACATATCTATCTCTGAGGAAGGGGCATTTGAGATTGCCAGGAGATCAAGGGGCACGCCGCGGGTGGCGAACCGGCTTCTCCGCAGGGTGAGGGATTTTGCTCAGGTAGAGGCAGAGGGGGCGATTACCCTAGAGGTTGCAATGCATGCGCTTGGCATGCTGGAAGTGGATGAGCAGGGGCTGGATAAGATGGATCGTCATATAATGCTTACTATAATAGAGAAGTTTAACGGGGGGCCAATAGGTCTTGATACGCTTTCGGCCGCGGTTTGCGAAGAGAAGGATACCATTGAGGATGTCTATGAGCCCTTTTTGATCCAGCAGGGGTACATTAAGAGGACCCCGAGAGGCAGGGTGGCTACCAAGGCGGCATATCTCCATTTCAAAATAAAGATGGAGGATGACATGGAGGATATTCAGAAGCGCCTTTTTTAGGCGCGGGTTGACAACCCTTGGTGTTTATTCTATTTTCTGGGAGACGACAAAGGAGGGTCAGTTATAACTGATTTCTCTCAAAATAAAAGCCGGATAACCGATTTCCATATCCTCAAGCAAGACAGGAAGCACCTGAGAAATCAGCTCAGGCTCCATTCCAGATGGAAAAAGACTGTCCTGATAATCCCTTTGCTGGCCAGTGAGTTCTCCGATCCCGAAAACCTGTCGGTATTTGAAAATACCTTAAGGCAGTTAAGGGATGTGTCATACCTTTCCAGGATCATTTTTGGTTTGGACAGGGCCACCGAACAAGAGGCGTTCCAGCTCAGGGATCTTATTTTTAAACAAAGGATAAAAAACTATCTCATACAATGGAATGAGGGGCCTAATTTCAAAGGAATATACGAAAAGCTGAACAATGCGGGATTTGATATCAGTGAGCCAGGAAAAGGTAAAAACATGTTTCTTAGCCTCGGGATAGCCATTGCCCTTGGAGCTGAATCAATAGGGATTATTGATGCCGATATCAGGACATTTAAGAGCGTGCAGCTCGATCGTCTATTTTACCCTGTGGTGGTCCTTAACTATGATTTTGCGAAGGCATACTATTCCCGCATTATGGAGAGGGCGATTTACGGCAGGGTGAAACGTCTTTTATTGGACCCCCTTCTGCTGGCGCTGAAGAGAAAGTTCACGGAAAGCCAGGACGAAAAGATGC
>CAYUYB010000455.1:0-2017 GCA_964449025.1 uncultured Desulfobacteraceae bacterium | reverse complement strand
TAATCCTAAGTGTTGTTCCTTTTCCTTTGTTGCCGCCTCGACGACTTCATTAAGAGAGGTTTTAATAACATGTTCGCTATCTGAATACCCTGCTCTATACACCAGGTGAACGGGTGTCGTGTTTGGATAATACTTTTGGAAGAGGGGTTTGAGATTTTTCAACTCCTGCAGTCCAATGAAAATAACGAGTGTATCTCCATTTTTGGCTGCCGCCTTGAGCATGGCCTCATTGTCTTTGAGGCCCCGCGGGGTGGTCATGACGATAGAGCCCTTGCAAGCAAGATGTTTCCCAATTATAGCGTTGGCGGCATTAAAGGCGCTGATGCCCGTTATGACCTCAATTGCATCCTTAAAATCCCCGAGCCAGAACATCCACCCCCCATAAATGGTGGGGTCCCCGTATTCCAACAGGGCTACGCTTTTGCCGGCATCGAGGGCATCCCGTATCCTCTGTGTATCCTCCGCGCGCTGTGTCTCCAGTAGACACGTCATTTCCTCCGGCGGAAGATCGGGATGTTCCTTTTTAAACATATACTCCGTGTTTCTCAGGGGGTCAAAGAGCACGGGTTTGTTCCCCAGGTACTTGGCAAACCGCTTGTGTATATCCTCCGGGCAGACGAAGCAATCCACCTTCCCCATATAGGAGATGGCCTCCAACGTAATCAAATTGGTATCTGCGCAACCCACCCCTATAATATACAAATTGGGTTTCCGCTTAAAGGTCACGACTTCGATCGTGTTCACGGCCTTGACCCACCTGTCCGCGGCAAGATCATCGGCCAAGAGGAGTTTAAATTTTCCGCCTTCCTCGATCGCTTTATCGGCGATCTGATCGGCGACCATGATGCCCTTTCCGCGTGAGGACAAGAACATCTCTCCGCTGGAAAGGAGGGCCCGATATCCGTCAGGTGCGGAGACGACGATGCCTTGGTTGATATCGGGCGTGACGCCCGCTTTCTTGAGGATCTCTGAAAGGAGGGCCCCGCTATAGGACTTGATGCCATGATACCCGGCCCCGTCCCCTACTATCTTGGCGAGGGTCTCGACGCGCTGATACGAACTGAGGCGAGAGACGGTTAAGCCTTTTTTGACATCGCCCGTTACGGTGAATCTGGGCGAGAAGAGCCGTT
Organism: uncultured Desulfobacteraceae bacterium; assembly: GCA_964449025.1. Classification (GTDB taxonomy): domain Bacteria; phylum Desulfobacterota; class DSM-4660; order Desulfatiglandales; family HGW-15; genus CAYUYB01. The sequence goes on along the minus strand of CAYUYB010000455.1, from coordinate 887 downwards.
GCATTTTCTTTTTTTCCATTTTGAGGTGGAGATCGAACACCTCGATGTTGGTCACGCCTTCCAGGCAGCGATCCGTATAAAAATCATTGGCAACTACCAGTTTGGGGTAACCCACCGTCCGTGAAAGTACGTCCAGCCGCTCCTGATACACCTCCGGGCCATGGCACTTGCTGCAGTCGTGGTGCGGTATGTGGGGTGTAGCGGAGAAGGCGAGAACAAACTCTGCGGGGTTGCCGTAGAAGACCTCCCCCCATGACAGGACGACCTGCTCGCCTGCTTTATTGCGCACCAGGATGGCAAGGTCAACCTGTTTTGAAAAACCCGTCTCTTCTTTTTCAATAGAGGCGAGCTCAAGCAAGGTCTTTAAAGGAACGCCGCGGAAATAAAATGCGCCATTATACTCCTGGTCCATGGTCACTTCATTCAGGCGGACGGTCACCCCCTGTAATGCCCGCAGGTCTTCCAGGGACAGGTTTAAGGGCTGCCGGACCGCACCGGTGATGCTGATTGTTGGGGAGGACCCCCCCCAACTGCTGACGGCACAAAGGAATGAAAGGAAAATAGTCAGAAACAGACTAACCAACGTAATCTTCTTGCGCATGGGATCCTCCCCTTGGAATTAGTATTTGGCTTCCAACCCGAAATAATAGTTTATTCCAGGAGCGGGATAGCCCCATTCCGACTCATAGCTCCTGTCGAAGAGATTGTTGATCGCCACGTAGGCCTCAAAATACTTGAGGAAGGCCTTCGAGATCCTCACGTTCATGGTGAAGTAGTCACCGACCTTCTGTATTGTCTGGCCTGGGTCTACAGGCGTAGGGAGCTGGCTATAGACATCTCCCATATAGACGCCCACCACATCAAGGCCGGTCTCGATATACGGGATC
>CAYUYB010000454.1:0-2017 GCA_964449025.1 uncultured Desulfobacteraceae bacterium | reverse complement strand
CGGGTTTGGGCGGACAAGAAATGTGGAGAGAACATGCCATTGAAACCGCAAAGACACTCAACAACGTCAACCCGCATTTTATTCGGCTTCGCAGCCTGAGGATACCTGCCAGGGCACCTTTAAGCGAGAAGTTGAGGTCAGGGGAATTCAAGATGCAGACCGATGATATGCTGGCAGAAGAGATCGGGTTGTTAATTGAAAAACTGGAAGGAATAACCAGTGTGATAACCAGCGATCACATTATGAACCTGCTGGAAGAGGTCACCGGAAAATTACCAGAGGATAAGGAAAAGATGATTGAGGTCATCAGGAAGTATCAGGCCCTGCCTGATAAGGAGAGACTCGTCTATCGAGTAGGCAGGAGGGGAGGGGTATACCGTTCGACCGACGACCTGAGAAGGGATCCGGTTACCCGCCAAAAGATAGAGAATCTAATAGCAGAACTCTGCGAGCAGGATGGAGAAGAAGGTGTTGAATGGTTTACAAGTGAGATGGTGGACCAGTATATTTAGGGCGCAAGGTGCGATGCAATGAGGTGCAAGTGCAAGGCGCAAGGCATAAGGGGCAAGGGAAAAAAATGCGCATCTTTTTGGAAATTATATCTTAATTAGGTAGAAGATATGTCCTATTATCCCATATTAGTTGACCTTAAGGACAAAAAGACAGTAGTGCTGGGAGGCGGTCAGGTTGCACTGAGAAAAATTGTCGCCTTACTGGAGTGCGGAGCGGATGTAAATATTATATCGCGTGATCTTATCACAGAACTGCAGGATCTCCTGACAGAAGGGAAGATTCGGCTGCTTGACCGGGAATTCAGGGAAGATTATCTTGAAGGTGCTTTTCTGATGATTGCCTCCACGGATGATCCGAAAATCAATCAAAGGGTGAGTGAAATCGCGCGGAAAAAAGGCATACTCGTAAACGCAGTTGACCAGCCTGCGGATTGTACTTTTATAGTCCCTTCGGTGATTAGAAGAGGAGATCTGTTGATTGCTGTTTCAACCTCCGGAAAGAGCCCGGCCATGGCAAAGAGAGTCAGGGAGAGATTAAGCGGCGAGTTTGGCTGGGAGTATGGCGGGTTCCTTCTGCTTATGGGCAAGCTTCGGAAGGAGATCCTGTCCAAAGACCTGTCTCCCGAGATGAACAGCAGCTTATTTCATGAACTGGTTGATTCCCCGATCCTCGATCTAATAAAGAGGAAAGAGTGGAAAGGGGTCGCCGAACAACTGAAAAAGATCCTTGATATCAGTGTTTCGCCGGAAGATGTTATGAATTATGTAAAGGCTGAATGAAAAATGGCAGACATGTTTTACAAGATAGCGCTTTTTCTGGTCTTTGTGTCCACCGCCGGCTTTATCCTCTACATTGTAGTGCAGCGGAAGAGCTTCTTCAGGTGGGCCTATATAAGCCTGTTTGTAGGTTTTATCTTCCATAGCTTGTTTCTCGCGCACCAGTATTATGCACTGGGGACAGCTCCTGTCATTGATTTGAAATCCTCGTTATCCTTTTTCTCCTGGTGTATTATCGGGGTATATCTGATATTTCAACTGAGGTTCGGGTTGATGGTGCTGGGATCATTTGTAGCACCCCTGGCCGCGCTCTTGATGATCACCTCGGTCGCCATTCCCTCCGGGGAGCTAACCGCGCAACCCATACTTAAGAGCGTGTGGGTGACGATCCATGTTGGAACCATCTTCATAGGTGACGGGCTCTTCGCTATCACGTTTATGGCTGCAATCATGTATCTTATCCAGGAGAGGGGGATAAAGAAAAAGACCAGAGGGGCCTTTTACTCCAGGCTCCCTTCCCTGGAGACACTGGACGCCATCAATCATTATTCCCTCATCTCTGGATTCCCTTTTCTGACAATAGGCATAATCACCGGGGCCATATATGCCCAGTGTGTTCTGGGAAGTTACTGGCGGTGGGATCCCAAAGAGGTATGGTCGCTTATCACCTGGCTTTCGTATGCGGTCCTTTTGCATGAAAGACTCGCGGTGGGATGGCGGGGCCGGAG
>CAYUYB010000453.1:0-2025 GCA_964449025.1 uncultured Desulfobacteraceae bacterium | reverse complement strand
TATGCACGCCGCCAGCGTTCATTCTGAGCCAGGATCAAACTCTCCAGTTAAACTGAATATATAACCTAAACGGTTTCTTCTTCTATTGACCCAAGCGGCATCACTATTTAGTTTTCAAAGAACATTTATATAATAAATTTTAATCCCTCATGAGATTCTTGTCAACATAATTATTGACACAAATCTACAAAAAGAAAGTTATACAAACTAAACTTTTCATCTCTGTATGTCAAGTAATTTTTTGTTTTTTTGAAGAAGGCTACAAATCTACTTTATTTCTTCGAATTTTTTAATAGTATCAACAACATATCTTAATTGGCCCACTGATAGCTCAGGATATATCGGCAACGCAAGAGTGCTCTCAGATGCTTCCACTGAAACAGGGAAATCTTCCCTTTTATAACCCAGTGAATCCTTAAAACACTCCTGCACATGAAGGGGAATCGGATAATATACCTCGCAGCCTACACCGTTATCTGTCAAAAACCTTTTTAATTCATCTCTCCTATCCTTTACTCTTATCACAAACTGGTGGTAGATATGACGATGCTCCTTTTGGAAGGGCAAAGAAATACCTTGAATTCCCGCGTCTTTGAATAATTCCCTATAGGTATTTGCATTTTTATTGCGCCTATCTGTCCAATCATCCAGGTATTTTAACTTTACAAGCAGCACTGCCGCCTGCAGCGCATCAAGCCTGAAATTCCCCCCGATATAACTATGGCGATACCTACCTATGTCACCATGATTTCGTAGTATTTTCAGCATATTGTATATATGTTCACTGTCCGTGACCACCATCCCTCCCTCACCAAAGGCCCCCAGGTTTTTTGTGGGATAAAAAGAGAAACAGCCATAATCACTCATGGAACCAGCCCTCTTTATTAAGCCATTGCTGAACCTATATTCAGCCCCTATGGCCTGGGCCGCATCCTCGACCACGCTTAGATTGTATATACGCGCTGTCTCAATGATCTTTTCCATATCAGCGCACTGTCCATAGAGGTGTATCGGTAAAACAGCCTTAATCCTGGCTCTTTTTTCTTCAGTCATGGAATTCATTAATTCCACTAGTTTTTCGGGATCCATGTTGTATGTCCGGCTATCGATATCAACAAACACAGGCAGAGCACCCAACCGCATTATAACCCCCACGGTTGCGAAAAAAGTGTAGGGGGTGGTGACAACCATGTCACCGGATTTCACACCGGCATTCATTAGAGAGATTAAAAGCCCATCCGTGCCCGAAGATACCCCTACAGCATATCGACAGCCGCAGTATTCAGCTATCTTTTCTTCAAGCTCCTCTACTCTGGGGCCAAGGATAAACCTCTGAGAGCGGAAGACCGCCTCGGTGGCCGACATTATCTCATCCTCAAGTTTCCCATATTGTTTTGCTAAATCAAGCAAGGGGACTTTCAACGGTTTCCTCCTTTGTCCTAGTTAGTAAAAACCCCGCTCCGAAGGCCGGTATTTTTATAGACATAAAAAGCCTACTCCACCAACTCAGAGACAGGAACCACATTAAACTCCGTTTTCAGCTTATAGGTATAATCTCTTAGAACCTTAATTGTCTCCTTGTGAGGGTGAGCTATGCCTACAGCTGCACCAGAAGACCTCGCTATACCAAGAAGTTTTTCCATCTGCAGTTTTATTGCTGCTGAGGACAGGTCGTTATCCAAAAAAAGGCTCTTCTTTGCCGCAGGCACCCCCATCGCTTTCGCCAAATCAAAGCCCACAGTCCTGGTCGTTGTCCTGCTGTCCACATAGAACAAATCTCGTTTTCTTAGCTCCTCCAATACTATCTTCATTTTATCGGGTCTTTGAGTAAAATACGAGCCCATATGATTGTTTACCCCACGGAGTCCCGGAACCTGCCTTATATCCTCGTCAATAATCCTTTTTATCCTCTGCTCATCCATATGAACTAACAGGGCCCCAGGCCCGGGATCCAGACTGGGATAATCTTCCGGCTGCATGGGTAAATGAAGGAGTAGCTCCGATCCCCTGCTGTTTGCGATATTG
>CAYUYB010000452.1:0-2029 GCA_964449025.1 uncultured Desulfobacteraceae bacterium | reverse complement strand
CTGTTTTTAACCTCTCTGATAATATCATCCTGCACATCCCTATCAAAATGGCAGCCTTCCTGCCCGCCATTTTCGCCCCACCAGCTTCCATTGGGCTCATTCACAGGTTCCAGGGTTCTAAAGGTTATGCCCCAGTCATCTTTAAAATGTTTAACAACTTCCGTAAGATAATCGGCAAAATCATCATAATAATCGCTTTTTAGATTATTTCCACCGCCACTTGCTCCGGAAGCACACCCGCTATTGGTCATCCAATAGGGCGGCGAATTGGAGAATGCCTCAACAATAAACTCATCGCTATTGATTCTATCCTTAGCTGCCTGTAGCATCCATCTCTGGTTTGCGTCTGCCGACCAATCATAGCCGCCTCCTTCCGAGGGCCTGAATCCTTCCATCTCCTTCCCATAACCCATGTGGTCATGATCAGGATCATCGCCTCCGCCAATATTGTATCTAACCAGATTAAGTCCCAAACCATCCGACAAATCAAATAACAGGTCGGCTATCGCATTCCTGTTGGCGGAAGACCATCCGCCGATCACATTTCCAAACCAGCAAAGCGATGTACCCCATCCTTCAGTGGTCTGATATTGAACACCTGGATTTACAATCGCATCAGCAGCAAACACCTTGACACTGCACGCTGTATAAATAAAAAAAGCAATTATCATAACAATCAATCTTAATGGCTTAAATGTTTTCATAACATTATATCCTTTTTGCAATAATCTAAGTTAAGTGATTCCTATTGACTTGTGATATTATAACTTCCCTCATGCGTAATTCTAAGTACACGTGTTCATAAACATGCTGACGTTTTTAATCGTCCTCTTCCTCGAAAGTTCAATAAAAATTCGAGGCAAAGTGCCGGTGGCACTTGTTTCGACCGAGGAATATAATAAGTCATGGTACTTTAGTCCTTTAGGGCTTTCGTACAAGACTACTAAGAAAAAAATATAACTTCAGTACCGTGAAAATCAAAAACTGGATGTGCATAATCCCAGCCGCAGCTTTGCAGAAATTCCTCCCGTCACAGAATCAACTTCTGTAATAAAAAAGATGCCTACACATCTTCCGCTAAGCGGCGTGGGCTTCATAGTCTTTTTGCCGAGCTTTATCGCCACCCAACGGACACCATATCAGGCGTGAGTTTTATCCTCCGGTTGGTCACAACAACCGTGCAGCTTTCCCCTGCTGTCATATCGAAATAGTTATCGCTGAACAGGGTGTGCTCTTCCGGCACAAGCACATGGACATAGTATAGATATGCAAGTGCATGAATTTTAACCAACACCTCATGTTCTCCGTTTGCCATGATCGTTATCTCAGGCTTTACTAACGGGCGCTTTAAGTCTTTCACTGCAACAAAAAAATGACGATTTGCAGGAAAGTTCACTTCCTGTGAACGCACTGCAAGATATTGATCAGGCCGACCTAAAACATGCTTGGTATTGCTTTGCCAGACAATGCTGCTGCTGTTGGCAGGCACATACACCTGATGCATTTCCTTCCATATGGTTCCCTCCGCAAAAGTTCCCAATTGTATCACGACAGTATCGTTTATATCTTCAAGGGTATCGTTCGTTATCCACAGCTCGTTAGTGCCGTCATTAAGCGCCCTGAATGAAGCAATCACCGGCGCGTACGCCCGTTTTGCATAGAAGTACCCTGCTTTTCCGAAGCCGAAGTAGTCAATAATACTCCAGCTCAGTCCGGGCCAGCAATCATTAAGCTGCCAGATCAATGTCCCTGAACAGTGCGGTTTCCTCCGGCGGAAATGCTCGATCCCGAATTTCAGCCCCTCTGCCTGCGCTATCATACTGAAGTCTATATATTCGGCGAGATCCTTCGGCAACCCGGTGACAGTCAACATCAGATTATCGCCCTTGTCTTTGGGATTATCCTTATTATGGTGATCCATCACAGGACTATGAAGATAGAGCTGGTCAGATGGAACTGACCGGCGCAGTGTCTCGTAAACCGGGGAGGCGTGCATGCCGAACTCGCTTATGAAACGTCCCATGTCTTC
>CAYUYB010000451.1:0-2034 GCA_964449025.1 uncultured Desulfobacteraceae bacterium | reverse complement strand
GCCTTGTAACCATAGAAGAATTTATTCCATGTGGTTTTTGTCCCTCCAGGTCCCCGCTTTGTGCGTTTGCCCTTGCAGCCCCATTGGGCATCCGGATCGGTTGGGCCTTTCCCCTTTTTCTCACGCCCAGCTTCCTTGGCCGTGTTGACATCCGCTACGCTGTGCGTGCTGTCCACCACCTGGATGCTGCCAAAACGAATGCATTTTTCCAGCGCGGTTTGCACGATATCCGCCAACAGCTGTTCCAGTTTCAATTCCCGCTTGCGCAGGACCATGCGCTCTTTGAATTTGGTCAGCGTGGAATGATCCGGTGCAAACTGGTCCATGCCCAACCCTAAAAAATACTTGGCCGACATGCTGTCATTGATGTATGCTTCGGTCTGCCTTTCACTTAGATTGTACAGGTAGGCCACCAGCAGCATCTTCAACAGTACTGCCGGATCAAAGGGAGGACGTCCATATTCTGCCCTGCCTTTGTACCAGCGCATCATTTTCTGGGTGTATTTGCGCCAATCCAACAGCTCATTCAGCTTGCGGAAGAAATGATCTTGCGGTACAACCCGATCATACACATATTCCCCATAAAATGTGCTCTTGCCTGTCTCGATAAAGCGTTCCTGCGCCATGTTCTACCTTCCCATATTGTTTTAGAAGGATTGTATTAAAGTTTTTTTAATCTGTCAATTTTGTCATTTGTTTTTCAACACTCTCATTAAAAGGTGTCAAGGCAAAGTTAAAATGTCCTAAAGCCAGCCAAGTAGAAATGTCCTAATCTGGAGTAAGAACTGGCATCCCATTGAGTTTATTTCCATAAGAACGCCAGGGGTGATCGGCAGGCGGGATATACGGTTTATTAAGATACTTGGCAGGCACAACACTTGCCTGCTTGGGTTGGCGGTGAAAGACGTGCAGTTCAAGAGGCTTGCGATTGAGATAAGCAGTAATCTGTCCAGCAGCATTCTGAGCAACAATGACAGCTCTGTTTCTGAGTGCATAAGCAGGGCGATCAGTAATGATCTGATAGATGACCTTTTTAAATTGAATCTGAAGGTCTTTGGAAATGATGCGCGTGTCCTGCCATGAGAAAATCCAATCCAGATCACAATCTTTGTCTAAGGGGATGTGAGCATTGATGGAACTGCGGGAGAGAACAGCAAATTTACGATTATATGTGCCAATAAAAGTTGGCAAAAAGGCATTGGCCTGCTCATAATTTGAAATGTGTTTGAGGCGCATCTCTTTGACCAGGCGGTCCTGGAAAGTCTTGTTGGCACGCTCTACCCGCCCCTTAGCCTGCGGTGAATCGGCACAGATGAGTTCAATACAGAGTTCATGCATGGCACGTCCAAATTGAGTGAGCGCCTCCGTTGTGGTTACATTGGGTGCATTGACACGAAAAACGCTGAATTTATCGCTGTAAAAAGCTTGTGGACGGCCAAAATCAGCAAAATAGGACTCGCACAGCTCAGCATAAGAAAAAAAGGTCTCGTGAGGGACAAATTGGGCAGCTAAGACTTGACTGGTGGCATCATCCACGAAAAGAAGCAGACATGCTTCTTCAGCACGATCTTCTAACCAGGCATGGTAAGAACCGTCAATCTGAACTAATTCTCCGCGACAAGCACGCCGCTCCCGCAGCGGATGGGCTTTGCCTTTTTTCTTTGTTTTAGCACGATGGAGCCCTTCCTCTATCAGGATTTGACGCAAGGTCTCTTTGCTCACTTGAATACCATCCCGCTCTGCCAGCTTTTCACTCGCCAATGTCGGGCCAAAACCTTGATAGGTTGTCAGCATCAAGTCTAAGATGCTTTGTCGCTTTTCTTCTCTCATGCGATTGCTGCTTGGTTTGCCGCGATGGCCAGATACCAACCCTGCATCACCCTTTTCTCGATATCGTCTCAGCAACCTGCGAAAATGACGCTCGCTGATGTTCAATCGTTTGGCCCCTTTGTACTGTGTTAGCCGCTTTTCGTTGGTCATGTGGATTACTTTACTTCGCTCTAATTCTTTTTCTGTCATTGTTATTGTCCTTTG
>CAYUYB010000450.1:0-2052 GCA_964449025.1 uncultured Desulfobacteraceae bacterium | reverse complement strand
AAGGGTTTGAGAAGGCCAAACAGGATATATATGAGGCCATGAGGGAAGGCCGCCTTTTCATTGCCAATGACGAGCTCTGCCCGGCCAGGGGGTGCGATTTCTATTTTGTCGCGGATGACGGATCCGATGTCTTTATGGGCGAGCAGGATTATTTTCACAGTGGAAACCTGGTAATGGAGCTTCCATTCAGGGGTGAGATAAGGATATTCCAGGACGGCAAGGGGGTGAAGAGGCACCGGGGCATGGAGCTGGTGTATCCTGTGAAAGCCCCGGGCGTGTACAGGGCTGAAGTCTATCGCCGGGTCTTTCCCTTTGGCTGGCGTCCCTGGATCTTTACCAATCCTATATACCTCAGGGCCGGATGATTAAACAGAAGGTTGCGCCCTTGACATGTGAACCTTAGAGACCTTGTTAAAAAGGTCATTAGGGCCTACATATAATAACGCATTGACCGTTGTCTGCCATGGGAGGCAGGGATTCGAGGAGTAGCCATGGAAAATATGATAAAACTGGGAATCAGCACCTGCTTGCTGGGAGAAAACGTTCGATACGACGGCGGGCACAAGCTGGATCGGTTTTTGACCGATACCCTTGGACAATACGTGCGGTATGTCCCTGTCTGTCCTGAGGTTGAATGCGGGTTCGGGATTCCGAGGGAGGCCTTCCGCCTGGTGGGCGATCCGGAATCACCGCGTCTCATCACGTCCCGGACCCATCAGGATTACACGGAACGGATGACGGGGTGGGCCGGGAGACGGGTAATCGAGCTGGAGGCGGACGGCCTCTGCGGGTTCATTTTCAAGAGTAACTCCCCCAGTAGTGGCATGGAAAGGATAAAGGTCTATAACGAAGAAGGGATGCCCGTGAAAAAGGGGCGGGGGGTCTTCGCGCGTATATTCATGGAACACTTTCCCCTTCTCCCCGTCGAGGATGAGGGTCGACTCCATGACCCGGGCTTGCGGGAGAACTTTGTCGAACGCATCTTTGCTTTGAGGCGTTGGCGCGAGACCCTTTCAAAGAGGTACACCATGGGGGGTCTGGTGGAATTTCATACCGACCATAAGCTTCTGATCCTCTCCCACAGCGAAAGGCACTACAGATCCATGGGAAGACTGGTGGCGGCGGGGAAGGGGGTTCCCCTCAAAGAGCTGTACGCGCGATACGAAACCTTGCTCATGGAGGCCTTGCGGCTGAAAACTACCCCCAGGAAGAACGGCAATGTTCTTATGCACATGATGGGATATTTCAAGGATCGGCTAGCGCCCGATGAAAAGCAAGAACTGCTTGAAGTCATAGGCCTGTATCGCGAGGGATATATCCCTCTTATGGTGCCGATTACCCTGATCAACCACTACGTGCGTAAATACAATGAGCCCTATCTGGGCAGGCAAACATACCTACGCCCCCATCCTGTAGAGCTCCAGCTACGAAACCATGTGTAAGACACCTCTGCGCGTCTTCCCGGCATCTTGCGGGGTCGGAAGCGTGCGGGCGGGAAAATAATTCCTCTTGACTGCCAAAACTTTTTATTGTTCATTGTATCTGTAATCTTTGGCTTATTCCATTGACTTCGAGAAAGGTTGACTTATGAAGGTATTGTGTATCACCTGCTTCTGGTTGGGGATCATCTCTATTCCACTGGCCCTCATCGTGTTTCTTGGTGGATCGCATGAGTGGGGGATTTTTATCGGATTATGGCCACCGACGCTCCTGATCTTGAGTTATATCCTGGAACAAAAGACCAGGTGACCCTCCCATTTGCCTGGGTGGCGGAATAGGTAGACGCAAGGGACTTAAAATCCCTCGGTGCGAAGCACTGTGCGGGTTCGATTCCCGCCCCAGGCACCAATAATATCAATAGGTTAACTAAACTAGTTAAACTTTATTCTAGTGTTGCCATAAAAGGCGTTGGTTAGGATAAGTAACCTGCTATGCCTTAAAAGAACAGGAAGAACAATGGGACTATTAAATTAAAGGACTGTTAATATGGGTAAACATGAAATAGGGGACAATCCTATAGTCCCCTGTCAAGTGAAAAATAAAATATTATGA
>CAYUYB010000449.1:0-2064 GCA_964449025.1 uncultured Desulfobacteraceae bacterium | reverse complement strand
AGTATTCTTCGCAGGCATAACAGGTAACGCAATCATGCAGCACAAAGGAATCCTCACCGCGCGCTATCTTGCCTATTTCCTCCCTCGCGGTATCCCTGTCAATTTCCATATATTGACAGTTTGTGAGACACCCCTGGGTGGGACAGCGAAGGCACTTGTTCGCATCAAACTTTAACGTATACATCCATCTGCTCCGTTATTTTAGCCTAAGAGGAACCTCCCTAAATTTGCAAGATAAATCTTCTTCATCCCTGTTTTGACCGTAATCCCCCTCCCTTACTTCAGCGATTCCCATATTATTTTTGTGATATAGGTTACGTCCTTTTCAATCGCCCCTTTTCTGCCGGTATAGTTGAGGTTAAAGGTACAGAAAGGGCACGGGCTGACCAGTTCCCTTGCGGGCGTTTTATTGAGCAGGTCTCTGGCGATATCAAACGATAACCCTCGAAAAGCTGATCGGATCCCCCCGCCCGAACCGCAGCATGGCGTATGCTCTCTGTTTTCGGGAAGTTCCTTTAGCTCCGCCCCGCACCACCTTAATAGATCCCTGGGTTCTTCTGTAATGCCCTCCCCGCGTCCCAGTCTGCAACTGTCATGGTAAGTGATCTCCCTCTCTATCTTCCGGAGCATATAAGGGGTTTCCTTCACAATATCATAGATAGTCTCCACCACATGGAAGACCTCCAAATCTATGGATCCCAGGACTTCAGGATAGAAATACTTGAAACACTTGAAGCAACCGTTACAAGGAACGATCATCTTTTTTATGCCCAGCCGCTTGAATCTCTCCACGTTTTTGTTGAAATATTCTTTAGCCTGTTCGATCTCTCCGGATTCAAAGATATAAGTACCGCAGCACCCCTCATCCTCGAGTATCATGAAATCCACACCTAGCTTTTTAAGCACCAGATATGAATAGGTAGCGGCGTCTTTTACCAGATAACTGGGCAGGCATCCCGCGTAAAAAAGGGTTTCTGAATCATGGGTTTTAAAAGGTTCCGGCAGCCAGTCCAGCCTCTTTGCGGGGTCACCATTAACCGAGTTGCCCTTCTCCCATATCCCCGAGATGATCTTTTTGTGGGGCTCAAGCGGTCCCTGACCCTTTTCCACCACCCTGTTTCTGGCCGCACTTACGATCTTGCTTATCTCTATTCCCTCGGGGCAAACCTCCTCGCAGGCCATGCACTTGGGACAATTGTAGAAGCTTTCTATGGCGGAATCATCAAGGAAGCCTTCGCTGAACAACCTCCTGGCGGACTCTATCCTGCCTCTGGGGGAAGCCCTATAATCGCCGGTCGCCCTGTAGGTGGGGCACACATCCATGCACTGATCACATTCCGTGCATCTGTCTATCTGTTCAACCCAATCGACCATGACACATTCTCCTTACCTATAAACATTATTCACTTCTTTTAATGCGTGTATTGCACGAGCTAACCAGTGAACAGTTATGAAGCACGGACTTTTGAAATGGCAAAAGGAGGCGGCACGAAATATAAAACTTAAAAGCGGTAAGATCAAATAGTGTAGTTGAACAATTTGTTATGCCGTTACAATTCTTTTAGCTGAATTGAATTTGATTACTTCTTCCCAGAGAATCTCACCAGACGTGTCACAAAACATTTTCATAAACTCAAGTGAAAACTTGTTTATTACTTTGGAGTATTCTCGTAAAAAAAGTCCATTCTTTTCTTTTGCCTTATGTCCCAGAGGTTGGATGATCTCCGTATAGAGGTTTCCATTTCCGGAAATAAACTCCCAAAATCTCTGCCCACATAATTTTAGGTAATCGCCTTTATTCGGCAAATCATCTTTTCCATAGCAACAGCCATTTACCGCAATAATGTTAAATACAGCGGATCTGTTTGTCCCCAGAATCCGTTTTGCTTTATTGAAGTCACTCTTCATTTTATTGATCTGGCTACTATTCCCCCAATTTGGACCGGATTTTATCGAAACGATATACTCCGTATTGTTCTTCTCAAATTCTAAGTCAATACCTTCTGTGGAAGACTTTCCTCTTGAGATGAAAGGTAGGCCTCAAGAATTGTTTTTATAAAGTCG
>CAYUYB010000448.1:0-2094 GCA_964449025.1 uncultured Desulfobacteraceae bacterium | reverse complement strand
ATGAAAACGCTATGAAGGCATATGAAGGATCCATTATAATACATGATGTGGCCAGAAAAAATAGCGTCGTGCATACCGATTATCCCGATATCGCAAACGCCCCTTTTGAAAAGCTCATATATACCCACAACCCTGATAATATCACCGCACTTCGGCCCATCCTAAGCTCGGGGAAAAGGATCCTCATCAAAGACGGGGACTTCTATGAATTGGTCAAAGACAAGATCTACCCCTTCGACGCGGATGTGTACATACGCCATTTCGGATGTGACTATGTCGGTTACAGGTCGAAAAAAGGTCATTATGAGGTTATTGAAAAGGACGACATGTTGGGGATCGCGGAACATGGAACTAGCAAAAAGGGCCTGATGAGGGTGGATCTCTATCAGGATATCAGAGGAGAATATTTTCCTATTATCACGGACGCCGATAAATTCTACAAGCCAAGACCCGACGGGCAGGTGGAAAAGATCACCATGCACAAAGACTCAAGCATCGGTAGGGTTGTTAAGAACATCAGAGGTATGATCAAGTAATACTCGCAAGATCCCCGATCACGATCTTGCGATCGCCCCATACAGCTCGGGGCGCCTGTCCTTGAAACGGTCATTCCACGGGATTATGGTCTTATCCCTGGCATCTTTTACGCTAATATCAACAACAGCAATCCCGGTCTTGTCTTTTTCCAGTTTCGCCAGTACCCTGCCCCTGTTATCCAGTATTTGACTTTCCCCGGTAAACACCAGGGGCCTTTTCCCACCCCTCGATTCAGTGCCCACTCTGTTTGCGGTGGCTGAAAACAGGCCGTTTTCCAGAGACCTTGTAACCATGGCATCCTGACACCCGGGAAAAACAAGGTTCGCGGGGTGGCATATGATATCAGCCCCCATGAGTCCCAGACATCTGGCGGATTCTGGGAACCACCAGTCAAAACATATCATGACCCCTATCCGGGCCTCTCCCACATCGAATACCGTGAATCCTGTATCCCCGGGATCAAAAAGATATTTTTCTTCCGCAAATAGGTGTGATTTGCGATATATGCCCACAAATCCTCCCGGACCTGTGACTGCCGCGGAGTTATATATACTTTCACCTTCCCTTTCGGCTAATCCAAACACCAGGAACACGCCCCTTGAAAAAGCGAGATCCGTCATGGCCTTGCAGGTCTTGCCTGCGGGGATCTCTTCAGAGAGCTCAAGGGCCTCTTCCCTGGATACAAATTGATATCCCGTATTAAACAGTTCGGGAAGTACTACCAGATCCGCATCTACTGGCTCAAGATCTTCCAGTGCCTTCCGAACATTCTTTTCTACCTGACCGAATTCAGGGTGACTTTGATATATTCCTACCTTCATATCGAATCAATAATGACTGGAAATTCTCTTACGGCTAAACCCTTTAAAACGAGACCCTATCATCTTGGAGACAGTAGATGTCGTTTATAGAAGAACAGCCGTGACCTCCGGCGCAAATACGGGTTAGTGCCCGAGATCACGGTGGCTAGGATAGGCATCTCCCGGCCGTAACCACTTGAAGCGACCAGTCCCGGGAGATCCGGGACGAGAAAAAGGAATAGGGCTGCGGCCATGGCGAGATTCACGCCATGATACTTTCCTCAAGGTAATATTGTTCCGTTAAAATTCCTTCCGCAGATTGATAAAATCACTTCTGTCAAATCTAAGGGTCTTGAAGAATGATAGGAGATCAGTAGAATCCCATCTGACCGACGTATATATATTATTGATGCCCCTCTCCTTGTAAAACTTGAACACCTCTTCGGCCAGACCTTTACCGATGCCTTTCCCCATATACTTAAGGTCAACGCCAACCATCGCTATCCAGGCACTCTTATCGATTCCGAAACCGCCTGAGAGCGTATAGGTGATCATAAATCCTACAACCCTCCCCCCATACTCCGCGACGAAACTCGCCATACCTTTGCTGTGGATCTGTTCCTTGATTATCCGTTCAAAATCAATCTTTTCGGATTTTTTGACAATAGATGAATAAATATTCCTAACAGCATCGGCATCCTCCATCTTTATCTCTCTTATCAGGATATCTTTCATCACTCTTACCCCCTCCAAGCCC
>CAYUYB010000447.1:0-2098 GCA_964449025.1 uncultured Desulfobacteraceae bacterium | reverse complement strand
GTATATGTCTTTTAAATCTTCTTCCACAATTCAGCATTCAGCATTCACAATTCAGCATTGTCTATAAACTGAACCATGAACCCCGAACCCTTGAACCCCGAACCCGACTAATAATATGTCTGCCACTTATGTCGATTTGGATAGTTATCTGATAGACGAGAAGGTCGTTGATCTGGTTCCTAAAAGTCTGGCCCAGCGGTATCAACTGATACCTCTATTCAAGATCGGTAACACCTTAACCGTGGCAATGGCCGATCCCCACAATATTAGCGCCTTGGATGAGGTAGGACTCAAGACCGGGTGTGAAGTAGAACCTCTTGTCAGCACCGGCATTCAGATCAAGGCTGCCATCCACCGATATTATGGGATCAGGGATTCTATAAAAGAGATCGTAGAGGAGCTTGCTGAAGGAGGCCCTGAGCCTTCAGGAGCAGAGGAGGCCCCTGCAATCAGGTTGCTAAATTTGATCATGACCCAGGCTATTCAGGACAGTGCCAGCGACATACACCTCGAGCCTGATCAAAACAGCTTGCGCACCCGTTACCGGATTGATGGTGTCCTTCACGAAGTCAATCCACTTCCCAAACATCTCCAATCCGCCCTCATTTCCCGGGTAAAGGTTATGGGAGACATGGACATCGCCGAAAGCAGAGCCCCCCAGGATGGACGTTCTCATATAAAAGTGGAGGGCAAAGAGATTGAACTACGTATTTCAACCTTTCCCACAATTTACGGGGAAAACATAGTCATTCGGATTCTCGATCAAAGCATCGTCCTGATGGGATTAGAAGATTTGGGGTTTTCCAAGGATATGATAAGGCGTTATGAGATTCTCATTAAGAGACCACACGGTATTATCCTGGTTACCGGACCTACGGGCAGCGGGAAAACCACCACCCTCTACGCCTCTTTAAATAGCATTAATAGTCTGGAAAAGAATATCATCACCATTGAAGACCCAGTGGAATACCGGCTCAACCTCATCCGCCAGACACAGATTAACCCTAAGGCAGGGGTAACCTTTGCCTCTGCCACAAGGGCGGTCCTCCGCCAGGACCCTGATGTTATTATGGTGGGAGAAATAAGGGATTTAGAAACTGCGGAGACTGCTATGCAGGCTGCCCTAACCGGACACCTGGTTTTTTCCACCCTGCATACCAACGATGCTGCAGGGGCCTTAACCCGCCTGATGGATATAGGGATAGAGCCATATTTGATTTCTTCTTGTGTTGTGGGAGCGTTAGCCCAACGTCTGGTGCGTACCATTTGTCCCAAGTGTAAGGAACATTACCAACCAGAAGAAAAGGCGGTTAAGGACTTAGGCATACCAATGGCAAAAGACCTTGTCTTTTATCGTGGGAAGGGGTGTAAGGATTGTTGGCAGACAGGATATAAAGGGAGGATTGCCCTATTTGAGCTTCTGGTACTAGACGACCCCATACAGGATTTAATTATGCAAAGGGCGCCATCCAGAATGATCACAAAGCAGGCCGGAGAGACACAAGGCATGCAAACTCTTCGAGAAGATGGTATAAATAAAGTTTTAAAAGGAATCACCACCATCGATGAGGTAAATAAGATAACCCTAAAAACCGCAACCGGTATAACGGGCTTATAAAGCGTTATAAGGGTTCACGACGCGGCTCGTGGTGGTCAAGTTCCCATTTATTCATGGATTCTTACCGCTATGGCAGTGACGGTTCGATCTTCGTCGCGTCGAGTGCCAATATTGACCTCGGCATCCAATTTGGTGGTAAACTTCTCTTCAATGATCAGCGCATTCGCTCCTCGGGAAGCTGCCTCTTTTTGCATCATCTGAAGCAATTTAGCCCATGGATGGTTGAAATCGCCATCGGCGGTGACCCACCCGATCTCCTCATATCTCATATCCGTGGGCGGGGTCGTATATATTTTCACCGGACCTTGGTAGGGTGGATAAGTTTTTCCGGTGAGAGCAAAATCCACCGTTGCGCAGCCATTGAAAATAAGGCTGGCCAATATCAATATAAATACCGCTTTGCCTCTTTTCATTCTTACCTCCTTTCAGACCCATTCTATTTTTAATCCGGAAAGAGAAGCTAATTTTGATTGTCTGTCA
>CAYUYB010000446.1:0-2102 GCA_964449025.1 uncultured Desulfobacteraceae bacterium | reverse complement strand
TGGGTAGCTGTTGGCAACTCCACGAAAGATGGGTCAGTTATTCTGGGAAAAAACAGTGATCGGCCTTCGGTCGAGGCTCAACCCCTTAAATACTTTCCACGAATGAAGCGTCGAGAAAGCAAGGTTAAATGCACGCACATAACAATTCCCCAGGCAGAAGAGACATATGCACATATTGGATCAAATATCTGGTGGCTCTTTGGTTATGAGATTGGCATGAACGAGTGGGGCGTTGCGATTGGCAACGAGGCTGAATGGTCCAAAGAACCATATGAAAAAACAGGTCTTCTCGGAATGGACCTGATCAGGCTCGCATTGGAGAGAGCCAAAACCGCTTACGAAGCAATGCATGTCATAACTGAATTGCTGGCAGAACACGGTCAAGGGGGAGGTTGTGAATATCCAGGACAATGGGACAAGAATGCGACCTATCATAATTCGTTTATTATCGCTGATCCCAACGAAGCGTGGGTTTTAGAATTGGCAGGGAGATACTGGGTAGCGAAAAAAGTGGAAGATGTATGGGCAATATCTAATGTATACAGTATTGAGACCGACTTCGATGAAGCTCATCCTGATCTTATCACACATGCTATAGAAATGGGCTGGTGCAAATCAGAAAAGGACTTCAATTTCGCCAGAAACTACGGCGATTATACGACAAGAGATACATCGCATTCACAGAATCGTGTAAATTCAAATTTACGCATGTTGAACGCTAAAAAAGGCCAAATCACGGTCGAGTACATGATGAAGGTATCCAGAAACCATCATGAAGGCACTATCCTTTCTCCGCGATGGAGCCCTAATGAATCCGATTTTATCCAGACCTGCATGCATGATCGCCCGGAGATTTGTCCTTATCGTACAGCAGCAAGTATGATTGCACATTTGAGAAAAGATATGCCTGCCATGTTGAGGCCGGTATATTGGCAGAGTTTCAGCGCTCCGTGTGTGAATGTCTTTCGGCCGTTCTACTTTGCAGGCCGGACAGTTCCCGAGCAATTCGGCAAAGGTACAAATAAATATTCTTCTAGTTCACCATGGTGGTGGGCCGAGAAGATAAAGCGTCTTTGCGACCTCAACTATCGCAAACTTGCCCCTGTTGTACAAAGAGTGTTTCAGAAAACTGAGAAATGGGAGTTAGAAAGGGCCAAAATAATTGAAGTCCAAGCTCTTGAACTTATCAATAAGGGTAATGAGAAAAAGGCACAAAGAATTTTGCAGGACTTCTGTAACGAAAACGTTAAGCGGACGGCAAAAGAATATACAATGCTTGCGGAGACCTTAACACGAATGGTACCGGTGGTGGGAATTGATTATTTGTGGATCGATTTTCTACAAGAGAATTGTAAAACCAATGATCTCGACCTACCTATACCTGGGATGCGTTGATGTACTGCCGTGTTTATTGAGTACCTTCATAGGCATATCGGGGTGGTGATTAGAGAAAACATAAGACTCAGCAGATGTTTCCTGCCTCACTTTCATTGCTTGACCCGTTGTAAAAATGTTCGCTTGCATAGATAACAGATTTTCAGAAAAAGGTGACCATATCCAAAACTGTTTTTGACAGTAGCATTGTTCTGGAATATTCCTTCTATCAGCTATAGAGTTTAATATCTGAATTGTCATGCCTCTTGTCACTTCTGCCTCCATAATCCGAGAAACCGTTCATTTAACTTTCTCAGTCCGGATTTCCTCTTTATAACTGCTCACACCGCAAAATCTCATAGAGTCATCTTCATAGGTGTTTTTGGTGCACATTTGTTAGCAAGTTGTTGCTCAGAATTCCGTTGGGGACAAGAAAGGGAGGCATTGTTTGAGGGGGAACAGAAATTCTTTGACAACAACCGTGTTGCAACTTAGAGTATAGGAAAGTAAACAGAAAGTGACAGGTACGGCTAGTATGAAAGGAATCATGTTATGGCAAAAAAGAAACTTGTCAAAGGCTTATGGTCAAAGAGCGAGGTTAGTTTACTGAAAAAACTATTCCATAGTAATCCAACGGCCAAAGTAGCTGCCCAGTTGGGACGGCCAGTCGAGGCAGTAAAGAAGAAAGCATCCAGGATGGGACTCAAGAAAACAAAGAAATACCTAAA
>CAYUYB010000445.1:0-2112 GCA_964449025.1 uncultured Desulfobacteraceae bacterium | reverse complement strand
CTAAGTCTTTCGCTAATGAATTAACAAAGCTCATTAAGATTAAAAAGTGGACGTCCTTAAAGGAGCGTCTCGTTGATGTTCCTGCGCCTGAAATCCCGGATATTCTGTTCCTTGAAGAAAAACATGACAGGGTACTTATTTTCCGTTCCCTCTCACGCCAAAAGTCAGCCGAGGTGTTTTCGTTTCTGGAGCCTGAGCAACAGGATTCCCTTCTTCGTGATCTGACAGATTTGGAGACCAGGCAGCTTCTTTCGAGTTTGTCGCCGGATGACCGTACTGCGCTATTGGAGGAGTTACCGGCGCCGCTGACGCGGAGGCTCATGGGGCTTTTGGACACTGAGGATTCACAGGAAGTCCGTGAACTTCTGGGATATCCTGAAGAGAGTGTCGGAAGGTTAATGACTCCCGATTATGTCGAGGTCTATCCGGACTGGACAATTGCACAAGCCATGGATCACATACGAAGCAAGGGAAAAGACAGCGAGACCGTTAATATGGTTTACGTTATTAACCATTCCGGAAAACTGCTTGACGACATAAGACTCAGACGGGTTATTTTGTCCGATCCCCGGAATACCATAGCAGATTTAATGGATAGGTCTTTTGCCTCTCTCTCGGCTTTTGATGACAGAGAAGAAGCTGTAACTGTCATGCGAAGGTATGATTTACTGGCGCTGCCGGTTGTTGACTCCGATGGTGAGCTTATCGGCATCGTTACATTCGACGATGTTATGGATGTGGCGGAGGAAGAGGCTACAGAGGATATTCAGAAGTCCGCTTCTGTGGCGCCGTTAAAGATGAGCTATCACAGGGCAGGGGTTTTCGATCTCTATCGTAAAAGGGTCGGGTGGCTGATTGCACTGGTGCTTTTAAATCTTGTATCTGCCGGTGTAATAGCGGTTTATGAAGAAAACCTTATCGAGACCATAGCTCTTCTGTTTTTTGTTCCGATTCTTTTAGGCACAGGCGGAAATGCAGGCGCACAGGCCGCTACATTAGTAATCCGTGCGCTTGTTATCGGGGATATTAAACTCAGCCAGTGGATCCAGACCATAGAGAAAGAACTTCTCGTTGGACTGCTCTTAGGTATTACACTTGGGATACTTGGAGGATTTCTGGGCCTCCTGCGCGGCCACTTTCGATGGGATATATCGCTGGTTGTCGGAATATCCATGCTTTCCATTGTTATTGTGGCTAATCTTGTCGGTATGATACTGCCTTTCATTCTTGCCAGGCTAAAAATCGATCCTGCTGTCGCAAGCAGTCCTCTTATCACGACAATAGCCGATGCAACAGGTCTTTTTATCTATTTTTCAGTAGCCTCCCTTATTATCGGATGATAAAAGAGCAACCTGATAAAGCGACTTTAAACATAACCGCCGATAACCCGAGTGATAAACATTTTATTTAATTTCGAGAATGCTGTATAATGCGTAAAAATATATGGCGGAATTATTTATGATCCTTAACTAGAGAAACTTTATATGTGTTCCATCCATACCGACTAAATAAATCCCCCGCGCCAGCCCTTTCATATCTATGCAGGCAAAGGAACCTTTTACCCGAATCGAAGAAACTGCTCTTCCGGCCGGATTGATAATTGTTGCTGTTGCAGGCCGGGGCAATGTACGTCCGAATAACATTATGAGACGATTTCCATGCCGCCGGACGGTTATCGATCCCGTGGCAACAGAGTGCGCTTCATGGCTTTGAATGGCGGTTGCTCTTTCGATAATGATTGCAAGAGAGTCGCGGGCCTCCTCCCATATATTGGGATCGACAGTCCAGCTTATATCGGTAAGGATCCAGGTAGGATCTGATATTTCCTGTACTCCGACCTCCCAGACAACTTCGGGGATCATAGCATCAACAATAGCCCTTACTGCAGCGGAATCGATAGTGGAAGCCAATGTCAGGTAATCGTGATCCTGCAGTCCCCGGCGCCACATTTTCATTCGGAGACTGGCAAAGGGACCGTCAACCCCGTAGGAGTACGATGGGAAGAGCATATCCGTACCTGGATAGAAGAGCACACCGTCTCCGTTTGAATAATTCCATCCGGTTTCACCCTCCAGATCATCGGTCTCATCAAAGCTCCCGAATGTGTGGGCC
>CAYUYB010000444.1:0-2122 GCA_964449025.1 uncultured Desulfobacteraceae bacterium | reverse complement strand
TTTTCAAGAAGACCTGTGACCTCAGGCCATAATAATTTACACCATGTGGCCTATGCGCCATTAACATACTTATATAAGATCGAATCTTTGAGTTTTTTAGCTCCCCCTAACCGGATGAAACCAAATTTTTGTGTAGAGAAAAGCGCGCGATTAATATATGTTTTATGGTGTTGAGGGAACTAAAATGAATGAAGACAACGAAACCGCACCCGTTAAGCTAAGTATTGTGATCCCCTGCTATAATGAAGAGGTTACCCTAAAAAGGTGCATTAACAGGGTATTAGAGATTGCGGATCACCATTTGTTATTGGAGATAATAGTTATAGATGATGGTTCCACGGATCAAACTCCGCGCATAGCTCGTGAATTAGAAAAAGAGTATCCGGAGATATTGCTGATACGACATGAAAGCAACAGAGGAAAAGGAGCCGCTCTTCGAACAGGATTTCAGCGTGTGACAGGCGATTATGTGGCTATACAGGACGCGGATCTGGAATATGATCCTGTGGACCTAGAGCGGCTATTAACCCCCTTGATCAATGGCACTGCTGATGTAGTTTTCGGCTCAAGGTTCCTTTCCACCGGGGCCCACAGAGTCCTTTATTTCTGGCATGCCCTGGGGAATCGTTTCCTTACGTTCTTATCTAACATGTTCACGGACCTGAATCTGACGGACATGGAAACCTGTTACAAGGTGTTTCGCCGTGATGTAATACAGGGTATTAACATACAAGAGGACCGCTTTGGATTTGAGCCGGAAATAGTGGCAAAGATCGCGCATATGCGATTACGCGTCTATGAGACAGGGATCTCATATCGGGGACGCACATATCAGGAAGGCAAAAAGATACGATCAAAGGATGGCGTAAGGGCATTATACTGTATCCTCCGCTATAATGCCCACAAAGCCCCTACACCGATGCAGTTATTTTTATATCTGCTTATAGGAGGCGTGGCATCCGTAGTCAATTTTCTTGTTTTCATTGGAATCTTTTACTCAGGGATAGGTGAAAATATCGCCTTACCCGTCGCCTTTTCAGTAGCAGCCCTTGTTAATTACCTATTGTGCATAGCTGTGCTATTCAGACACAAGGCAAGATGGAACTCCCCTCTGGAGATACTCATTTACATCCTTGTGGTGTGCTTTGCCGGGATAATTGATCTAACAATCACCAAACTCTTCATCCATCTCAATCTGCACCCAGCTCTCTCAAAGATCATAGCAACCATCTCCGTCTTTGTTTTGAACTTTCTGGGGAGGAAATTCCTTGTCTTTCCGGAACCAGCCTCCGGTGACTGGCGACCGCAAGAGGTCGTTTCTAATGAGCATACGAACCACCTTCCAAAAACCCCCTCCTCTGTTCCATGATCTGTAAAAACGCAGATATCTCTTTCCCCAAAAAAACTTGACAAGGGATAAGACTATATGTATTATGAGTAATATTTCTACTCATAATGGACACAAAGATGGATGACCTTTTCAGCGGACTTATAGCCTCCAAAACCAGGATAAGATTACTTGTAAGGCTCTTCTTCAATCCCGAGGCAAGGTCATACCTGCGTGAACTGGCCAAAGAGTTCAGTGTTTCCACGAACTCGGTCCGCGAGGAACTCAACCAGCTTACAGAGACGAAATTCCTGACCTCCAAAAGAGACGGGAGGCAGGTCTATTATATGGCGAACCAGAAGCACCCCCTGTTTCCGGAACTCAGATCCATGGTCAACAAGGTAATGGGCCTTGATCACGTCATCGACAGTATCGTTACTAGACTCGGTGACCTGGAGCTCGCGTTCCTTATAGATGATTACGCTGAGGGTAAAGATACAGGGATAATGGATCTCCTCCTTGTCGGGGACATCGATGAATACCACCTGAATGATCTGAGCAAGAAAACCGAACGATACATAAAGAGGAAGATTCGCTCCCTCGTCCTTACCAGGGACGAATTCGAAGAATTGGAACCCAAGCTTGAAAATCGACCCAGGCTCCTGATCTGGGAAGCAAAAGAGAAGGAATGATATAGAGGAGATCCTATCATTTCCTATCCCTCCGGGGGGCGGCCTTATTCCTCGCCCTATTACGGGAAGGTCAGGAGGGGGTCTCATAAGAATACTTCAATGT
>CAYUYB010000443.1:0-2132 GCA_964449025.1 uncultured Desulfobacteraceae bacterium | reverse complement strand
GCACTGGTATATGACACCCTATTACTATACCAGGGATAATTATTATAAACAGCCCATGTTTCCCCTGACCGGAGTAAATATCACAAAAGAGAATTATGTTGACGGTCCGCTTGAAGACTGGACAAAGGGGGCGTGTAACTTCAACGGCGAAAACCAGTACGCAGTCTGTCCGAACAGTAAACTGAACAAAACCCTTACGATACCGATCAGGTTCAGATGGGACAAGAACGGACAGAAAGAGGACAGGAAAATCACAGGCAAGGATTTCAAGAGCCCTCAGATCTGGGATTCCAATTTCTGTATCGAAGCGTATTTCAAGACAGAATCGAAAAATTGTGTCCTGGTTCAGAAAATATCTGATTCCGGCTATGGATTGACCATTGACAGCTCGGGCAGGCTTCTGTTTACAGTAAAAGCATCTGGAGTTTCATCCGAGCTTAATAGCAGAAAAAAGATTAATGATGGGAAGTGGCATCACGTGATAGCAGAAGCCGACCGCTCAGCTAAAAAATCCACTATTTATATTGACGGCAAGAGAGATTCTTCAGGGTCCGGAATCGGGAACGCCTCCATTAACAATGAAAGCGATCTGTTTGTCTGTGGAACTCCGAATGGTAAGTGCTTAAAAGGAACTGTTGAATTTATGCGGATATCACTCGGAACCCTAAAAGACGCGAAGACCGATATCAAAGAATTGTACGCGTGGCAGTTTGACGGACCTTTCCTGCTCGATTTTGCGGGAAGGAAACCGAAAGGCAAGAGAGACGCCGGAGCGCTTGAATTGCTCGACTGACCAATTCAAAGAGTCCGGAATTCAGAGTGTATTCCTATCAAGGAAGCAATTCAAAGCAGAGGCGAATATGAGTTCTTTTCCTCTTTGCTAACGCCAGGTGTAACCACTGAATATCTATCAGGAAATGTCCACGAAAGAGATTGAATCAAGCTGAAAATAGAAGTATTATTACTACAAAAGGCTCTGTGCCGTTGTTGATGGAAGCAAAGAGAAATGTCAATTTATAAAGGTTCGGACTTTTAGTTCAAAGGAGAGAAAATGTATAAAACTACACTCAAATCATATTTAGTTTTTTCCATGTTAATCATTTTATTGTGCTTCATCGGCAATACCGTGCAGGCTGCTCCTTTTGAGTGCTTTGCAGTCAGTGATTTAGTGAGAATCTTTGAAGATGGCTACAATTGTCCCGAACCACAGAAGTCGCTTGAGATATTCGGTATAAGGAATGAACATGTTTCGGCCCAATGTGTTATTAAAGCTAACCAGGATTTACAAAATGTTACAGTCTCGTTGGGCCCTCTAAAACATATTGCACTTCCAACTTCTCTGCCTGCCAATTCCCTTGAGTGGAACTTCGTTGGTTCTATACCGATTGAGGAAAACACTCCGAAATACAGAAAAACTGATTTAATTCGTACTGCTCCGGCTCAATTTCCCGATTTTCTTGCCGAAGATAGTGAGGTATTTATCAAGAATGGCAATTACAAGGCGGTCTATTTGACAATAAAAATTCCCCGAAATGCTGAGGCCGGTGAATACGAAGGGTCAGTGGCTATAAAAACGGATAAAGCAGGTACATCTTTACCATTGCGTCTGAAGGTTTATCCTTTAACACTTCCTGACGATCGGCACTTGAAGGTCGCTGAATGGCATTCGACAGGTAATTTCAAAAAATTTCACGATATTGATGCTTCGGATTCAGAACGATTCTATGAGATGCTCAGAGTATATGCGGAAAATATGGCTGAACACAGGCAGAACGTTTTTAGAGTTAGTCTTGATTTGATAACATGTAAACGAGCTGCCAACGGTGACTTGAAATTTGATTTCTCACGTTTCGACAAATGGGCAGATACTTTTTGGGATACCGGACGAATGGACTTGCTTGAAACAGGATTTGTTGCAAGATTTGGCGAAGGCGGCTGGTCGAGCAGGGAAATTGTGTTAAGGGATTTTCGTGCTCAAATGGAATCTAATGGAAAAAGAATAACAGTTCCCGGGAAGGAGTTTCTCCGGCAGTTCTTACCTGCGCTCGAAAATCATTTAAGAGAAAATGGCTGGCTTGAGAAGACAATTTTTCATATTGCTGATGAACCGTCTAACCATAATGTGATGAGCT
>CAYUYB010000442.1:0-2149 GCA_964449025.1 uncultured Desulfobacteraceae bacterium | reverse complement strand
CCTCTTCAGGGTTGCCGATCGCTTCTTCAGTGCTCAGGGGACGGGCCTTTACCCATACCTTCTGGTCCAGCAAGTCCTTTCCCTTTAATAAAATGCGAGTGCGTCTTTTTATTTCCTTAAAAACATCATCTGACACACCATATCCTCCGATAACCCTTCATCAATCTTCTAAGGTCTGGACAGCGATTTTGGTGACATTGCTCTCATAACAGCTTGAACTGACTCCCGGAATTATTCAGGAAGAACATATCTCCAAATTCCTTTGCCAACAACGCTGCGGCCTCAAAACCAGTGCAATGGGAAACCCCTATTCTCTTCACCCCAATTTTTCTCAAATCCTTCACAGTCCGGCTCAATCTTTCACTGGAGGCCCTTATCAGGTGTGTTCCACCCATAACGCAATAGACCTGTTCATCCCCTGTGATTTTCTGGAAATGGCGGATGGTATTAATCATTCCTCGATGGCCACATCCCAATATAATTATCAGGCCTTTGTAGGTCCTGATTGCCAGGGCAAGATCATCGGGCAGATCATCGGGGACTAGATTTCCATCTTTCTTTACATGCATTGAACGGTCAATATCTTCATAATCGGTTGTCAAGGATATTTCTCCCGAGGTAACAATATCAGGGGCAATCCATACGGGCTCCGCGCTCATGCTGAATCGCGCTCCCAAGCCCTCCAGTTCATCCCTGCAAAAAGGGATGCCTATATACTTGGACCTATTTTCCCTAACAGCATATTTCGCCTCCCAGATAGCCGGGTGAGATATGATATCAAAGCCCTGAGTGCCCCTCAGAACTCCCCTTAATCCACCTGTATGGTCATAATGCCCGTGACTGAGTACTATCCTGTCGATCGTTCTAAAGTCGATACCCAGGATCTTTGCGTTATAGACCGTGGATATGCCGGGGCCGGTATCGAGTAGTATGCGCTGGCCATCCACCTCTATCATTATACTCAACCCCCATTCGGCCATAAATCCTGCATTTGCGGTATTTTCGAGCAATGTTGTAATACTGACCTCCATAATGACTCCTCCTTGTGATTATCTTTTCAACATGGTCAGTCTACGGATCCCTTTTATCTGCCTGTAATTGGCACCTTGACTTATGCATCTTAACGCCATCTCGCTATCTATCACCTTTGTGCCGGAAATGGCGTCCACCCCATACTCGAACAGGATTGGTGATAAAGGGGCAGAATCACCTAAAATAACCACAAAAGCCCGAGGATCACAGTGTTCCAGGAGAGGTTCCAGAGTATGATTGGTCAGGGCAGTCCCTGTGATCCCTACTACATGGGCATTAGGAAGTAGATTGCTCGCCTCTTCTTCCAAAAAATCCCCTTCACGTGGATTTTTTTCAATGACCCAGAGTTCCTTCGCGGTGTCATGAAGATCGGGTATAAACGGAAAATGCCCGATAATGGCCACCCTCTTTCCTTTACCCCTCTCACTTATGAGATCTTGAGCGTTAAGGTCCAGACAGTCTTTATCTTCTACCTCCAGCAGGGAATTTATTGTGGCCATGCCAATAGCCGCTTCAAGAAGCCTGTCGGAAAAGGCCATTCGCGCCAATTCAGACACATCTGTATCCATGAGAAAACCGGGTTCTCTTACTAGTGGGGGGTTTTCTCTCAGGGCATCTCTTGGCAGGGTCGCAGCCAGACCACAATAACGCGTAAGAACTCCGGTGTGAAATACCCCTTGGCGGATATCCTTAACGGTTGTCCTAAAATCCAATAATGAGATAAGATCCTCAAGGATTGACATGTGTATCCCAAACCTGCAATGAATTAGACGATTGGTAAGCCTTGTACAACGATCGAAGAGCAGGATTACCTGCTTTTATTTATGCGAATCTCTAGTGCTCAACTACAGACAGCCGGGCTGATACGTAAGACGCTAATGGACAGGTGAAAGGTCTTTTCCAGATTAAGAAAAATAGCAAAGCCCTATAACGCTTTGCTATCTTTGTCAAAATGAAACCCTGTTCCCCTGATCAAGCTAATCGTCACCTATAATTCCAGTCAATATGCGCATCTGAAAGACAGCATATTCCCATCAACCTTTTCTATTCCCTCTTTCCTTAATCATATAATCATTGAGGGCCCCTTGGAGCGTCTCAGCGGAAAGGAATGCGCAAT
>CAYUYB010000441.1:0-2152 GCA_964449025.1 uncultured Desulfobacteraceae bacterium | reverse complement strand
AGCGGCCAGAGTGATCAGGATGTGGAATGAGGCGAACCAGGGGACGCTCCCGGTCAAGGCAAAAGTCAGGTTCACGGCGATGCCGACGGCCAGGAGCATGTAGCCCTGGGGTTCGTAGTTGACCCACCGGAGCCAGGGAATGACCGCTGATCCCAGGCAGGCAAAGAGGACCAGGGCCCCAGCCGCAGACTGAAACCAGGCTGAGAGGAGTTCTGCACGGTCTCGACGCCGGACAAGGCGGCCAGCGATGAAAAAAAGAACTCCTACGCCTATCAGCATCAGGAATCGGGGGAAGCGGTCCATCTGGAGCGCTGTCAGGATGGCCAGGAAGCTAAAGCCCACTACCAGGGCGATAACACCAAGGATACCAGTCCAGTAGCGGGCGATGGCCCGGTCAGCCCGGTTTAAGAGGGTACGGCGAGCGAAAACATGAAGGCGGCGCCATTTTGGGGGACGCAGGTGCGGGGCCATAGCCGCCGGTTCTGCAGCTGTTAGCCTCTCGGTTTGCGGAGATCCAGCCGTCGGTTTCGAAGCCTCCTTTACAGCGGAGGGCGGCGAGGCGGATTCGAGTGAGGATTCAACCGGCTGACCTTCTCTGAGTCCAAGTTGCGTCTTGAGCGCTTCCAGCTCCCTTTGCAGCCTGTTGATGCGGCTTGTATTGACATAGGCGAGGATGCTCCCGCCGATAACGGCCAGGACGCCGCTGATAACGGCCAGTACGGCTATGAACATAAATATCCCCCTTAGGGAGTCAATTTGAAACTATTTACTATTGTTTTCTCAATTTCGTTCATGATGTCTCACCCCCACAGATATTCCGACCTTGCTAATTTCAAAATTAAATGAATTATACCAGGAATATTGCTTTTCTTTTACATCTTATTACAAAAGTTTTAATCCATGCCTTTGAGCTTTTCCGGTGTGGCTTCGCCCATCATCAGCTTACAGATATTCTTGTAGCCGATCTTACGGTTTTGCCGGAACAACTCCACTAAGCCGGCGTACCCTTGCGGGTGGTTTTCTTTGATAGTGCGGAGCTGCTCCTCGACCTTTTTTAAATCTTCCAATGAGGCAACTGCTGGCATTGTTTACTCCTTCATATAAGTACCGAGAGAAAAGCATCTGCGCGGACGATCCTGGTGCTTTCCCTACACCTATCTATACCTTTTTTTTTAATGATTTGATAGGTGTAGGGAATATTCAGGTGGGTCTTAAAATAGCTTATGTTCCTGGATACCTTCAAACCGCTCAATTTTGCTTCCACAGCAAACGCGGCTGCCAGCACTATATTTTACATTCCTATCCCCACACCGACACTCGCGTACATTACCAACCCGGAACGGATGTACGCTACATCGATGATCCCGCCGTATGGCTGTGACAGGAATCCCAGCTCTACCAGGGCTTTCAGGTTCCGCCCCACGCGGTAGGAGAGTTCCATATTACCATCAAAGGCAAAGCCCCTGTTTCGCGCATCAGCATCGGAGGAAAAGGTTTGCCGGTATCCAAAGTATATGCCTGCCTTCGCGATGATTCTCGGCGTAAAGGCATAACGCACTTTAGGACCGAGAACGATCTCCGCCATGTATATACCCTCCTTTGGGATAACGT
This sequence comes from uncultured Desulfobacteraceae bacterium, assembly GCA_964449025.1. Classification (GTDB taxonomy): domain Bacteria; phylum Desulfobacterota; class DSM-4660; order Desulfatiglandales; family HGW-15; genus CAYUYB01. The sequence continues at coordinate 541 of CAYUYB010000441.1, read as the reverse complement.
GGTGTTGCCCGTCCCAGGCACCCAAATCTATCTCCTCTTCCAAGACAATAGATGCAGCATAAATATTGGCTGCCACAGCCGCCATGGTATGCAGATAGTACTCGCCGCATACCCGCAAAAGGAGAAGCGACTCGTTTTTGAATGATTCGGTCTTGTCATTCGGAAAGTCGCTTTCATACGAACCTTCGATCTTTCCCGGAAACACGATCCCTACGGAGGAGGATAACTCCAATGGCTTGAGTCCTGCTTGCGGGAAGATCGAACTGCATACCGCTAACATCGCCACTGTAAAATAGATAACTTTATTTATTGTCATAAATCATATACCCCCCTTACTTCTTTATCTTATTTATGCGGTGTTTTCAAATTCAGTATACCGAAATATGTAACGCTTTTCCTGGGGTGATTTTATCTGCGACTCCCTCAGCGCTGCCTGGTAACCTTTCTTCTGACACAGTAACTGTGAACAGGACAGGTGGAACATCTGGGGGAAAGGGGAGTGCAATGCTGCTGACCGAATTGAACCAGCAGCTCATTTATA
>CAYUYB010000440.1:0-2163 GCA_964449025.1 uncultured Desulfobacteraceae bacterium | reverse complement strand
TCTCCACCTCATAGCCTGTTCCTTTTTCGATTCACCACAAGACCTGCTGCAGACGCCTTTCGTTATCCCCGCAACATCACGGGTTATCTGTATCCTTGTCTGAAAGAGATGTAAGCCAACGTTTTTTACAGTCCTTAATTTTGGTTAGCGGGAGTATAAATAAACCGGACAGAATGGTCAATATATATTTGAGATATGAGGCCCTTCTCATATTCGCCCCTTACAATAGCCCATAAGCTATGAGCCAGCTTACCCCATGGGACGATATAGCGAAAAAAATCCGGGCATCATTGACCAGCGTGCTCATTGACCGGACAAAACGGTAAAAATAAGGGTGTCGTTCATAATTGACCCCGCGGTCTTCTCACACTATATTTAAATCATGTCCTCCACACCGAAATCGATAGAAGACATCCTTGGGGAAAAAAGCGCGCTGGCTGGATCCTTTCAGGATTTTGAGTTCCGCCCCGTGCAGGTGGAGATGGCCTCTCTGATCAGCAAGGCCATATCCAGCAGGTGTCAGGCCGTCGTCGAGGCCGGCACGGGTACAGGCAAGACCATGGCCTATCTCGTGCCTCTAGTCCTGAGCGGCAAAAAGACCGTTATATCCACGGCTACAAAAACCCTTCAGGAACAGGTCTTCTTCAAGGATATCCCCCTCCTGCGCAGGACAACAGGGCTAAAGGTGGACGCATTATTGATGAAGGGCCGGAAAAACTACCTCTGCCTCCACAGGTATCACCAATACTTTTCTCTCCCCTCTCCTGCCGGTACGGCCGGGCATGAGATAAAACAGAGATTTGAAGGATGGTTGAAGGAGACGGAACTGGGCGATCGTGCCGAACTGCAATGGCTGGCGGACGATGACCCCCTCTGGGATGCCGTCTCATCCAGCTCGGACCAGTGTCTGGGAAGCGAATGCGTGTTCAGAGAAGACTGCTTTTTAAACGTGCTTCGCAAAAGGGCCGCCCGGGCGGACCTGGTAATAGTAAATCACCACCTGTTCTTCGCTGACATCATGGTCAAGAAGGTCGGATTCGGGGAGATCATACCACGCTTTCAGGTAGCCGTGTTTGACGAAGCCCACAAGATCGAAGAGATAGCCACAACCTATTTCGGTACAAGCTGGAGCACGGGACAGATGGCGGATCTTGTCAGAGACGTGGAAAGGGAGGCCGAAAGATCCGGCCACCATGACAGGAGAGAGGTTCAGAAGCACCTGAATGTTATAAGGAGCCGTATGGAGGAGATCCAGTACCTATTTTATCAATCCGAGGAAAAGGCGAGGCTGGAAGGGGATATGCTGATGAGGATACACGAGGGCCCCTCCGCGGATATAAGGAATGAACTTGATTATGTGCGACAGGGATATAGCCAGGCCCTCTCTGAAAGGGCGCAAGACCTGAAACTGGTCTTGGAGACCATCTTCTGCGATGACCACCCCGACCGGCTTAACTGGTATGAAAAGAGCGCAAAAGGAATCACCTTTCACTCCTCTCCTCTTAATATATCCCGGAACATGACCGAACTGCTCTATGATCGAGTAAAGACCATTGTGTTCACTTCCGCTACCCTGTCCACGAACGGCCGGTTTGACTATATAAGGTCCCGCCTGGGAATACCGGAAACAGCCCTCGAGGGCATCTATCCGCCTCACTTTGACTTTAAAAAACAGGCCCTTTTGTACGTGCCCCGGGACCTGCCCGTCCCTGGCGCCGGGGAATTCGCCTCTGAGGCGGCAAGAGAGATTATGGACATACTGACTATTACCTCTGGCCGGGCACTCGTCCTCTTTACCAGTTACCTGAATCTGGATATCGTCCACCGCCTGATAAAGGGAAACATACCCTATGCTGTCTACAGGCAGGGAGAAGCGCCCAGATCGACTCTCCTCAAAAGGTTCCGGCAGGACACGCATTCCGTGCTGCTCGCCACAGGTTCTTTCTGGCAGGGGATTGATGTCCCGGGAGAGTCTCTTACCTGCCTTATCGTGGATAAACTGCCCTTCGATTCGCCGGGGAACCCCCTCGTTTCCGCCCGTATTGAATCAATACGTTCGCACGGCGGAAACCCGTTCGTGGACTACCAGCTTCCTTCCGCCATCATATCACTCAAACAGGGTCTGGGGAGACTTATAAGGAAAAGCTCGGATCGGGGCATACT
>CAYUYB010000439.1:0-2166 GCA_964449025.1 uncultured Desulfobacteraceae bacterium | reverse complement strand
TGTAAGTACCGGTTAGAAGAAGCAGCTAGACGTGCCTACTGCCATCCCTTCGTAGATGCATTGCCTGATGGCTATCAGACTATAGTCGGCGACCGCGGGATCAAGCTCTCAGGCGGGCAGCGGCAGCGCTTATTCATGGCCAGAGAACTCTACAAGCAGCCCAGGCTGCTCATCCTGGATGAGGCAACCAGCTCCCTGGACACAGAATCCGAGCGCTACATCCAAAAGAGTATTGATGAATTAAAGGGCAAGATGACGGTGGTTATCATTGCCCACCGGTTGTCTACCATCAAGAATGCGGACTATATCTATGTACTTGATAATGGGAGAATTATTGAAGAGGGGACATATGAGGAGCTGGTTTGCAGGGAGAGTTCAAGGTTTGGGAAGATGGTGGCGATGCAGAAGTTGTGAGCTGAAAAGATACGAACTCTACTCATTGTAGAGAGCTGATGATCATTTTGTTGTGATGATGATTCTCTGTGGATCATCTCCAAAAGATTTCAAGGAATGATCGGTTAATCTTGTTTTTAGCCATTTTCATCCTCGTAAATTGAATGCGAAGCATCATCCACTACCTCTGAGATCTTTGCGCAACTCGGCAAAAATCACCATTTTTTGTCACATGAAATAAAAGTTTTTCAAATTACTCTCCCATGTCATTGGGGGGCACTATTCCGAATCAAAGACGTTCATGAATATGAGAAAAAAACAGAAGCATGAGAATGCCAAAAAATAATATAACATATTGAAAATGCTTGTAAAACTACTACCCTTATGATGTTCCGAGGCTGAAAGTTATTGGCATATCTCTAATGATAATAGAAAAGCACGCCCACACACACAGAAAGAGGGCATACCGAGAAAAGGGAAAGGCCTATATAAGATATTTGAATTGATGTATACGAAGAAGAAAAATTCAGGAATAGATTGAAATTAAAGAAGTAACAGGCAATTTTTGTCAAAAATTGTCATCTTAAGGGAAGTTTACTCATTATATGGAAAATCCAAAGATCTCTCTGCAATATCCATAATGCAGGGTGGATATGTTCTTGCAAAAACACACAAGCCGAGGGTTGTCTCTATAGAGGTTCACGAGGCAATTAGATATCTAAAAGATAATCCGCCAAATCCTAACAAGATTTTTATGTATCGTGAAGGGAACTATAGACTATTTCCTGTGGGACACGAGTGGTATTTAGGATATCGGCTGAGGGAGTTTTGGTGAGCTAATAATGATAAAAGAATTGCGATGTTGCATAAATATGATATAGGGGCCATTGTTGTAAAGAAATCTCTCGTTAGACCAGATGATAAAAGGATTTTGAATTTAGGAGTGTATCCAACTCACTTCGTCCATGAGATTGAGGATGATAGTCGATTTGTCAAAGATTTTGACAATGTAGATATTGCTATATACAGTCTGAGGTAAATGTAGTGAGTTGCATATTTTTTAGTGAGAGTGCAATTCGATTAACACTGTTTTAATTATTTGAGTGAAAGCTGGCATGGTTAAGAATAGAATCTTGTTTGTAAAGCCACCAGATCGTTGCCTAGAAAACGAATTTGTCTACCAGCAGCTAGGTCCACATTATTTGCAGTCATATCTGGAGCAATTTGATGTTTCAACAGATCTTCTCATTCTTTATGTTTCTGAGAATCGCAAAGGTGTTGAAGACACTTTGACAGAAGCTTTTGAGGACCTTAATGGAATATACCTAAAGCATGACGGAACTTGCATTGATAGAGCTTTTGATACCAGCATTTTTGAGAATTATGACACAGTAGCTTTTTCTGTTATGAGCCCTCAAGCGTCTGATGCATATGCAATTAACAAGTACATTCGGCGCACCTATCCGAAAATTTCTACGGTAATAGGTGGCTCTCATCCCAGGTATTACCTGCAGCATGTTAAATCCCTTCCGCAAGACGTTAGGTTCGATTTTATTGTTCCCTTTGATGGTTGGAAACCGATGCTGCAGATTGCAAAAGGTGTCGTTGCCAGAGATCCAGGAAAGTCATTAGTTGTTAATCATAGTTTTAAGAGTATTTCTGATTTGCCCGCTCCAACAAGACCGAAAGACTTGATGAAGAGATATGCTTTTAAGATTGCCGGAGTCAACGCATTTCATACCATAAGCGCCTTGGGGTGTCCGTATTCTTGTA
>CAYUYB010000438.1:0-2171 GCA_964449025.1 uncultured Desulfobacteraceae bacterium | reverse complement strand
TAGCACACCCGGTTAGACTGCAGATAGTCGAGCTTCTCGAGGATGGAGAAATGTGCGTCGGTGACATCGTCGAGGCCCTGGGTGGAAAACAGGCCATAACCAGTCAGCAGCTTAATATGATGAAGGACAAAGGTGTTTTAAGCTGCCGGCGCGATGGTGCAAGAGTCTATTACCGTATAGAAAATAAAAATGTAGTCAAGCTGTTGCATTGTATCTATGACCATTGTGAGCAAAAGATAGGTTAAAAAGAAGATTTGTCCTGTAGATGCAATATCATTTGAGCGTGGAAAACGAGAAAAACCTCCGGATGGTAAATTTGATAAATAAATCACGATAAGGAATATTTATTAAATGGCTAAGGAATTTTTGATTGTTGGCAGCGTACTACATTGCATTTTGCATCTACGGAATAACTTAGGTCAAATAACCAATCTGAATTAACAGATAAACAGGGCTCAAGAAGTAAGTAAAATTAAAGTTAATAAGAATTGTTAAGATGTTAAAAGTGATAACTGTCGCAGTAATATTAGCTGCAATAGCGATTCTTGTAGTTCTCGCAATAATTAATACCTGCCCTAATTGTCAGAGCAATTCAGCGGCTGGTTTGGTCGGGAATAATGAGGTAGGCAGGGGAGAATTAATAATACACCTGAACGCTGATAATTTTAACACAACTATAACAGATGGAGTAACGCTGGTTGATTTTTGGGCTCCCTGGTGCGCACCTTGCAAAATGCAGGGGCCTATCTTGAAACAAGTAGCCAAAAGCATTGATGGCCGGGCGAAGATTGCAAAGCTTAATGTTGATGGCGCCGGAGGCGTTGCCGGACGATTTGGCGTGCAGGCTATTCCCACACTTCTTTTGTTCAAAGATGGAAATGAAATACGCCGTTTTGTCGGTGTAAAGCCTAAAGAAATCTTAATTGATGCGATTAGTTCAGTTCTTTAATCAATAAACAACAGGTAAATACAGGAGGTAAAAGTATGCGATTATGGCTATGTAGACTTTTTATTTTATCGATAGTGGTAGGTATCCTTTTTGCTACTAATGCTAAAGGACAAGAAGATAAAGCTATGGTTTGGCCTTATTCTTTTCCTGAAGGAGGATTTAAATTGTACGAATCCGAGGATAAAAATGAAAAGCTGACCTTAGGAGGAAGTGTACTTTTCAGATATGCTTACTGGAACTGGTTTGGAACGAATGAAGGCACTAAGACAAACAATGACTATAGTTTTGGTTTCCAGAGAACTCGCTTGAACCTGAAATATACTTCAGAAAACATGGAAATTTTCTTTCAGCCTCAATATGTTCATATGTTTGGTTTACCAGACGATGCAGTTTCAGATGTAAGGAAAGGCCCTTTTGGGATGGGCGGTTTGTATTATCTTCATAATCCGGAAGAGAATCCCTATGATTTTGGTGTTCACCAGGCTTATCTTCGTTTGAACAATCTTTTTGATACAAACCTGTTCTTTAAGGGAGGTAGATTTGAATATAGTGACGGCCTCGAAGTGCAGGATAAGAAAGATGGGAAAAAATTCAATATCCTGAAGAATATGCGTCTTGCGGACAGGATGATAAGCCCCTTTGGCTGGTCGGCTTTTGGCAGAAGTTTTGATGGAGTAATGGCTGGATGGGATGATGACAGGTTCAATTTGACTACTTCATTTTTCTATCCCACTCAGGGAGGATGGGAGAAAGACATTGATGAAACTATTTATGATATTGACATTATTACTACCACATTAACGGCTAAAAAGGGTGTGTTACTTCCCGATACTGAATTCGCCGCATTTTTCTACAACTACAACGACAAGAGAGATTGTACTCAGCGGCCTGATAATGAAAGCCGCTCTTGTTCTCATGCTGATATAAATATACAAATGTACGGAGGACACATTTTAGGTATATATGATTGGGGGCCGGGCCAATTGGACACTTTGTTATGGGGAGGCCTGCAAACTGGTGATTGGTATGATAGGGATCAAGATGCATACGGAGTTGCCGGCGAAATCGGTTATCAGTTTACAAAGATGCCCTGGAAACCCTGGTTTAGAACAGGATATTTTATAGGTTCAGGCGACAGCAATCCGTCTGATGGCGATCATGAAACCTTTTTCCAGATGGCTCCAGGAACGAGAAAGTACCAATTATACCCCTATTATGACCT
>CAYUYB010000437.1:0-2173 GCA_964449025.1 uncultured Desulfobacteraceae bacterium | reverse complement strand
TTTTCCTTTTTTTGAACTATATTATATATATATGTAGCAAAGTCGTAATTTGGATACTAATATTCATAATTTTTATGCTTTTTTTATATAGGGAAGTTGTTTCAAGGATATATTTTTATATAAAAGAGAAAAAAATTCTATTCAATTATCAATTTTCCATAGGAGGATTTTATGTTTAAAAACGCTATACTCTTTTTGTGCGGAATAACAGTGTTTTCGGCGAGTCTCTTTGCGCAGAATTTTCCATTCCCGCGAAATGCCAGTTATGATTACGGTATAACCACGTCAAGCAACCATCACAATGAGGTTCAGCAGTGTTATGAGACTTTTATGACCAATTACTATGAAGAGCAGGGAATTTTGGCAAGAATCAAGTTTGATACCGAATCTCAGACGGTGAGTGAAGGTATTGCCTATGGTATGCTTCTGATGGTATATATGGATAATTCTACGAATAATACGCAAGGTAAGTTTGATAAACTCTGGGCATATCACAATTCTTTTCTCACCAGCCAAGGATTGATGAATTGGAAGATTAACGGGTTCAGCAGTGTGGCAGAGGCGAATTCCGCTTCGGATGCGGATCTTGACGCGGGCCTGGCGCTTCTGATGGCTTATAAACAGTGGGGGGATAATTCCTATTTAACAGACGCCCAGAGTTTAATAGGTAAAATATGGCAATATGATGTAAATACAAATCAACAACTGAAGCCGGGCGACGCATGGGACTCACACAAGAACCCATCCTATATCAGTCCCGCGGCTTTTGATTTATTCAGTGAAGTGGATAATAACGCCTGGTCGAATGTCAGGAACAACTCATACACCCTGCTGAGCAATGCGTCAAACTCCAGCACCGGCCTTGTTCCGGACTGGTGTAATGAAGACGGAAGCTGTTCCGATAAAAGCTGTGATTATGGTTACGACGCAGCGAGAACTCCCTTCCGGATGGCATGGGCTTATGCATGGTACGGACACTCTCAGGCAAGCAGCCTTGCCGGTAGTATAGCTTCTTGGGTAAAGAGTAAAGGAGCGAGCGGTATTGTCGACGGTTATTCTCTGAGTGGGACTCCCAGTGGTAGTGTTAATAATGCTACATTTGTGGGTCCTTTCGGCTGTGCCGGCATGGTGAGTTCAAGTCATCAGTCCTGGGTGGATGAATGTATTGGCCACCTTGAAACTATGACACTGCCTTTGACATATTATAATAAATCCTTACAGGTAATGACCATGCTTCTTATGAGTGGGAACATGCCTAATTTATGGGATCTTAGCACCGGCGGCAGCTATAGTGTGACGATAAACATCGTGCCTTCAGGCGGGGGATCGGTTTCATTGAGCCCTTCAGGCGGGACATACGAGGACGGTACAGCGGTGACAGCCACGGCTTCTGCAAACACCGATTATGAATTCGCAGGATGGAGCGGCGATCTTTCCGGTACCAGTGCATCCGAATCATTTAACGTAACTTATGACATGACAATAACCGCGACCTTTTCAAGTTCCGGCTCTTCGGATCTTATCGATGACTGTGAAGACGGAGATTCTTTGAACTTTATGGGAGGGGAGTGGTACACGTATGATGATCAAAATGATAATCATGGTGACGGATTCGGCGCTTCCACTGTTGTTCCCCTGACTACAGAGACTGAAAGGTTTGCCCAGACAGCACCCGGATTTAATTCCGATTATGCCGCTAAAATCTCATTCTCTCTTGATCAGGGAGAGTTTTTATGGGACCCTTATGTAGGTTTAGGTTTTGAGCTCGACTCGGATACATCATTGGGTATAGATATCAGCGACGCTTCAGGGATCACTTTTTACTATAAAAACAAATTTGACGCCGGTACCGCACAAATCACTATCAGGATACTAATCGATGCAGTAGAGGATTTTGGATATCATGAATACCTATTATTGGATGCCGATGTTTGGACTTTTATGACACTCGATTGGGCCGATTTTATCCAGCCGACATGGGCGGTGGAAGTTCCTCTTGACATGGAAAATGTGAAGAGAATCAACTGGCAGGTTCAGGGAGCGAGTGGAGCCAGCGGCGATTTTTGGGTCGATGATATCCGGTTGCCGGGCATGACGATTGAGCAGCCTGTTAATACTTTTAAGGCTATGTCAACCGTGAAAAAAGGCGGGTTTGAGTTAACCCACCTCCTTA
>CAYUYB010000436.1:0-2188 GCA_964449025.1 uncultured Desulfobacteraceae bacterium | reverse complement strand
ATCCCACGGCCGTAACACCTAGAAATGACCAGCCCGGGAGATCCGGAACAAAGAAGAGGGACAGCCCTGCGGCTTGGTCTGATAGGTCCGGCCCTGCGCTATGAGCCATGTGCTTGTCGAGCGTTAGGTGACATCTAGATGGTGGATCAGCGGGTTTTCGTTTGCTTTAAACCCTTAATATGTTATCTTACATTACGTGATAATCCGTAAAGGGGATAAAGGCCTATGATTGATCTGGATTTCTCAAAGGGATCAGGGCTGCTGCCCGCCATTGCCCAGGACTACAGGTCCGGGAAGATTCTCATGCTCGCGTATATAAACAAGGCGTCCTGGGAAAGGAGCCTTGAGACCGGTGAAGTCCATTACTGGAGCAGAAGTCGCAAGGAGATCTGGCACAAGGGTGGCACCTCCGGCAATATACAAAAGATAAAAGAGATATACGTGGACTGCGATAACGATACCGTGCTTTTTAAGGTCAAACAAGTAGGCGGCGCGGCATGCCATCTGGGTTTTGAAAGCTGTTTTCATAAGAAAGTGGATAGGAACGGGGACGTAACCATTGTGGGCAAAAAGGTCTTCGATCCTGATGAGGTCTATAAAATAAAACGCTGAAAAACCATATTTTTCAACATTAGATCCTGTTATCGAAGGGTAGCGCAGGCGCTAGACAGAAGTCCGGATCGCGGGTCTCTGGTAATTATGTCTCAAAAAGTGAGGTTTTTATGAAAGGTCTAATATTAGGTATACCCAAAGGGAGCCTGGAAAAGGCAACCATAAATCTATTTGAAAAATCAGGTTGGAAGATAAGAGTCAACGACAGGAGCTATTTCCCCGACATAAATGACGACTCGGTCAAATGCGCCATCTGCAGGGCCCAGGAGATGTCTCGGTATGTGGAGAACGGGACATTTGATGCCGGACTTACCGGCAAAGACTGGATAGAGGAAAACGCATCTGATATTGTGGTGGTGGACGAGCTCATGTACTCCAAGGCTACCCAGAAGCCGGCAAGGTGGGTCCTGGCGGTTCCGGTTGATTCAGATATTAAGAAGATTGAAGACCTTCAAGGAAAAAAGATCGCCACTGAACTGGTCAACTTTACCAAGAGATATTTTTATGAGCGCGGCGTAGACGTCACGGTCGAGTTTTCATGGGGGGCTACGGAAGCCAAAGTGGTTTCAGGTCTCGCCGATGCCATTGTGGAGGTAACAGAAACGGGGAGTACCATCAGGGCCCACGGTCTTAAAATAATCGCTGAGCTTATGGAATCCAACACTCAACTGATTGCAAATAAGGACTCCTATGCGGATAAATGGAAAAAGGAGAAGATAGGACAGATTGCATTGCTCCTTAAGGGCGCACTCCGGGCGGAAGGCATGGTAGGGCTGAAGATGAATGTCCCGGAAGAAAAACTGCAGGCCATTATATCCATGCTGCCCAGCCTGAACGCCCCCACCGTTGCCGCTCTTTACAATTCCGCTTGGACGTCAGTGGAAACCGTTGTAGATTCCAGCCAGGTCAGGGATCTTATTCCCCGGCTTATCAAGGCGGGGGCCGAAGGGATTATAGAGTATCCCCTTAATAAAGTGATTTAGTTTTTCTTATACCCCTTTCTCATGTCTATCGTCCATGGTTATAAATTAGGAACATAAGTTTTTAATGAGATATAAGTGTTTCCAGGAGCCAGAATCCAGAAGATTTATATACATTTTTATATCCTGACTCCTGGCTCCTGGATTCTTAATCTACAAAGGTTTTTTACTAGGGAATTCACTAATAACTCTCTAAAATTAATAAAATTCCATATAAAGGTATTTATCTATGCTGCAGGTAACCGAAAGGGCGCGTAATATCCCCCCGTTTTTGGTAATGGACGTCCTGGAAAGGGCCCATGATCTCGAAAAGGAGGGACGAAATATCATCCACCTGGAAGTGGGGGAACCTGATTTCCCGACTCCACGATGTATCCGCGACGCGGCCATTGAGGCTATTCACAGGGAGCAGACACGCTATACCCACAGCCTCGGTCTGATTGAACTTAGACAGGCTGTCTGCGGACATTACCTCAGTAAATACGGGGTCATGGTAGAACCGGATCAGGTAATCGTGACCTCCGGGACATCCCCCGGCCTCCTTATGGTCTTTTCATCCCTCCTTGAGACCGGTGATGAGATCATCCTCTCAAACC
>CAYUYB010000435.1:0-2193 GCA_964449025.1 uncultured Desulfobacteraceae bacterium | reverse complement strand
ATTCTTCTGTTTATTTTCTTTTCAAGCTCCATAATGAATCCCTGTTCCTCCTCTCTAAGAACGTTTTCCACCTCAGGATTCACTCTCACACAGATATCTCCTTTTTTATTCAAAAAGCGAGAGGATTCCCTTTCTAAGTCTCTGAAAATCTCATAGCATATAGTCTTCTTGGATTTAATAATCCCCCGCCCTTCACAATAGAAACAAGGTTCGGTCAATATCCCGCTGAGATTTTCCCTAGTCCTCTGACGGGTCATCTCTATCAGGCCCAGTTCAGACATACGAAGGACGCGCGTCTTGGCCTTGTCTTTCCTTAGAGCCTCTTTTAGCGCCGTGAAAACCCTCTCTCTGTTCTCCGCCTTCTCCATATCTATAAAGTCTATAACTATAATCCCGCCGATATTTCTTAAACGCAACTGGTAAGCCACCTCTTTTACCGCCTCAAGGTTGGTTTTCAGGATAGTCTCTTCCAGATTTCTTTTCCCAACGTAACTCCCTGTATTTACGTCTATTGATGTCAAGGCTTCAGTAGATTCGATCACTATATACCCCCCCGACTTCAGCCATATCTTATTATCCAAGGCTCGAGAAATCTCCATTTCAATGCCATACGCGTCAAAAATAGGGTCGATATCAGTGTAGAGCTCCACAGAATATCTTAACGCGGGCGCGAACCTATCCACGAAATCCATTATCCTTTCGTATTCCTCGCGCGAGTCTATCACCAGATGGTCCACCTCTCGTGTGAAGAGATCACGTACCGCCCTCAACGATACACTTAAATCCATGTGCAACAATCCGGGGTTGCCGGATTTTTCCATTCTGGCCCGTATATCGGACCATAATCTGAGCATGAAATCCATCTCGGACTTTAATTTTTCCTTATCAGCACCCTCGCTGATCGTGCGAACGATAAACCCAACGTTATCAGGCCTAATCTCTTCGATAATATTTCTAAGCCTCTCTCTTTCGCTGTTGTCCTCAATCCTACGGGATATCCCTAAATGTTTAACCGTTGGCAATAGAACAAGGTGTCGACCTGCCAAAGATATATAAGAAGTAAGCCGCGCACCTTTAGATCCTAGAGGCTCTTTTGAAATCTGGACCATAATATCCTGACCTTCCTTTACGAGCTCTTCGATCTTAAAAGATACATCCGCCGGGGCATCTACCGCTATCTTATCTGCGTCAGTGTCAGATATCGCGTCGTCTTGGGCCGTGTTATTGCGGAACATCAGCCTTTCAAAGTCCGACATGTCCCTTTGAACATCCGAGACATACAGAAAGGCCATCCTATTCTGCCCGATATCGACGAATGCCGCCTGCATCCCGGGAAGAACCCTCACCACCCGGCCTCGATATATATTGCCCTGAATTTCTTGTCCAGTCTTCCTCTCGATATGGATTTCGCCAACCACACCATTTTCAACAAGGGCCACCCTGGTCTCATGAGGTCTTGTGTTGATAATCAATTCATTTGTCATAGTGCCTGCCCCTCTGACTTCTGGAAGCCTCGAGACCTTAACTCCTTACCTTTATTAACCCATTATTTGTCTGGTCTTCAATATCTTTATCCCTTGTAAATCCTGATCCTTTAAATGGAATATCTCTTGAATAATCCGGATCGGCCTTATACCAGGTCCTGGTACATGCTTTATCACCAAATGAAGTTTATGGGGAGGCGTATATGTGATCTCCTTGACAAGGGATCGGAGATTCACCTGCCGCTCCTGGTTTTTGGACCTCTTTATAACCATAAATTTGTCTGAACCCAAGAAATCATCCATAAGCGTCTCATCTATTTTTACACCGTCAATGGTCACCTTAAAGTAGCTTTCTAGGAGAACCTGGCCATGAGTCATAAGCCCTATATCTTCGACCAGGTTTACCCTCATACCGTCAGGCAGCTGCAAATTTACCCTTTCTTTGATCTCGCGGACAGGTAAACTCTCATAAAGTTCGATATCCGCGGTCTCATAAAGACTTTCCGCCCCTACGGGCAAGGCGGAAAAAAATGACACCTTGGGCAGGGGATGATAGCCTTTGGAAAACGCCATCTTCAGTCCAGCCCTTCTGAAGGCCCTGGTAAAGACCCTGCCGAGCTCCAGATGACTAAGATACCGGGAGTCACCCATTTTAGAGAAAATTAGCCTGTATCTTTTTTTATCGGCCTCCGTGCGATCGAAAGTATCT
>CAYUYB010000434.1:0-2207 GCA_964449025.1 uncultured Desulfobacteraceae bacterium | reverse complement strand
AGAATCCGATCGGCATGCGATCTTTTGGAAGAGAGGAAGCACTGTCACCATAACTGCGGGAGGCTATACCATCGATCTCTTCTCGGATTTTATTGAGGGCGGTTTGATCGGTCATAGTAATAGTGCTAAACCATTTACATCCAATTATTTTTTATACGGCTCAGGAGCACTCTAACGTTCAATCACCGGTGTGCCGGTTCAGTGGATCCTGCATAAAAAAGGCCCCTTTTCAGGGGGGCCTTCTCATTTGACTCATTGCTCATGCCCTGTATTAAAAACGCCACGTAACGATGCCGTGGGAGGTATCATAGGGTGAAACGCTTATCTGGACTCGATCTCCTTCTAACACCCGAATTCTCCTTTTCTTCATCCGGCCGCACAGAACACCCTTGACAACAGTACTATTATCACATTCGATCTCCAGGGTCCCGCGGCCTATAACCTTAGTCACTACACCTTCGAGTTTGATCAAATCGTCTCGACTCACTATACCTCCTTTTTGGTTGTTATTCTTCCGTTAACCTGCGCCGTTACAATGTATTATTTTACCATACCAAAAACAGTTCTGACAAGAAAAAACTCTCGTCAAAACAGCGCATTTTTTACAGCACGAGCCATCGGTTTGTAAAGCGTTTCAGTGGTATTCCTAATTGAAGCATCTGTTTTGTGCGTTGGGGATGGGTGTAGTTGTGCCTACTTGAGATGGGGCTACTCGGTTTCTTGCTATTCGAACGTAAATGCCTTGTCTTTAAACACCCTCAAGCAGGCTTTGACCACATCAGGATCATAGAGGATACCCCTGTTCTTTGAAATCTCCTCGAGGGCAAACTCAATGCCGTGGGCATTTCGGTAGGGTCGATGAGAGGACATGGACTCAACCACATCAGCTACTGCCAAAAGCCTTGCTTCCAAGATGATATCTGAACCAGAAATTCCCTGGGGATATCCCGAACCATTTATTCGCTCGTGGTGCTGTAGCACGATCTGGGCTATCGGCCACGGGAATTGTATCTCTCTCACTATGTTGTAACCGCTTTGAGGATGAATTTTAATCGCTTCATATTCGATTTCTGTTAACCGACTAGGCTTAATGAGCAATTCAGCAGGTACATCCAACTTGCCGATATCGTGAATGAGACCTGCCATATGCAGTCCCGTAATCTGTTCCTGAGGAAGATCCATCTCGCTGGCAATGGCACAGGCCAGACGGGTTACCCACCGTTGATGAGCAGCAGTGTAAGGGTCTTTCATTTCGATTGTTGTTGCAAGGGCATTGACCGTTGCAATAAAGGTTTCGTGCAGTTGATCGTTTCTTCTTTGTAGCTCTTCCTCGATTTGCTTACGCTCACCCTGTTCTTGCTGAGCCTGTGCACACATGCTCGCATTGACCAGCATCGTGTCGGCCAGTGCGGCGAAGCGGGTGAGGACGACTATGTCATCTTCCCCGAATGTTCTCCCCTCTTCTGTATGGACGAGGCCAATCGCCCCCATAAGCTGTCCTTTGAACGTGAGCGGTATGGCAATGATGGCACGGATGTCTTTCCATCGGGGATCGGGATGACGCTCCTCCCATGATTGATAATCGTTCACCACCATTGGTCTGCCGGCGCTCAAAACCGTGCCCGCCAACCCCCCACTCTGTTTCACTTGATATCCGATATGTGCGCTAAAAAACCCTCGTGCCCCTTTCAATTCGAGCACATCTGCCCCGGGATCGTACACATAGAAGAATCCATGTTCGGCATTCACTACGTCTGCGGCACCGGTGATGATGAACTCCATTACAGCGTCCACACCCAACTCGCTGCTCTGATCGATCACGGCATCGGACATGACAGGAAAACTATAAACGTGTGTTTGAGAAATTGCATCAGAAGTCCTCCGTTTGATTGCCGTCTTCTTCATTGCAGCAACCTTGTGGTGAAGGTGTACCATCTCATTGATGAGTTGACTCGTGGTCTTCGCTTTTGCTGACATCCCATCCACCTCCTAGAACGAGCAGCAGTTCTACAAAACTTATCCCACGAGACTACGATAAACAAAGAGCGTCTTGCCTGTACTAACTTCACGGACCTTTGTCCAGAAGGTATAAAAATTGGGGGGGGCTATGTGGCTATCTGGATAAAATTGTCACAAAAACGTTACAGAAAATTCTTGCGTTTGTCAAGCAAAATATTAATAATATTAATCCTTTGATGCCTTTAAAA
>CAYUYB010000433.1:0-2210 GCA_964449025.1 uncultured Desulfobacteraceae bacterium | reverse complement strand
TCAGTATTATTATTATATCATCTGAGCTACCGGAAATAATGAAAATGAGTGACCGGATTCTTGTCATTTCAGAAGGCAGGATCACAGGTGAGTTTTTACGTGAAGAAGCATCGGAAGAAAAAATAATCGGCTGTGCGGTAATGGAAAATTAGAAAATTAAATCATTAAAGGAGAGTACAATATGGCGAAAAAATACCTAAGCGACATAAAAAAGATAAAATTCGAAGGCAAGAAATCAAAAAATCCGCTTGCCTTTAAGTTCTATGACCAGGACGAAGAAATTAATGGAAAGACGATGAAGGAGCATCTCAGGTTTGCAGTAGCTTATTGGCATACGTTCAGAGGCGACGGTGGCGATCAGTTTGGTGATGCGACTGTTGATAGGCCCTGGGAGAGTTTTTCAGATGAAATCGATAATGCCAAAGCAAGAATGGACGCGGCTTTCGAGTTGTTTGAAATTCTGGGTGTTCCTTATTTTTGTTTCCATGATAGGGATATCGCGCCGGAAGGAGATACTCTTGCCGAGACTAATAAGAATCTCGACATTATAGTTGAACACGTAAAAGAACATTTAAAGGATAGCGAAACAAAGCTACTCTGGGATACAGCTAATCTTTTTTCCAACCCGAGATTTATGCATGGCGCGGGTACTTCTCCGTATGCTGATGTTTTTGCCTATGCTGCGGCTCAGGTTAAGAAAGCTCTGGAAGTAGGAAAAGAACTCGGTGCCGAGGATTATGTGTTCTGGGGCGGAAGAGAAGGATATGAAACCCTTCTTAATAACGATATGAAACTGGAACTTGATAATATGGCTCGTTTCCTTCAGATGGCCTGTGATTATGCCGAAAAGATCGGCTTTAACGCACAATTCCTTATAGAGCCAAAACCGCATGAGCCGACAAAACATCAATATGATTTCGATTCCGCGACAGTAATCGGATTCCTGAGAAGTTATGATTTGATTGACAAGTTCAAACTTAATATCGAAGCCAATCACGCGACTTTAGCAAGACACACTTTCCAGCATGATTTAAGAGTAGCAAGAATTAATGGTGTTCTCGGAAGTATAGATGCCAACCGGGGAGATCTTCTTCTGGGATGGGATACCGATCAGTTCCCTTCGGATATATACTCTACAACTCTTGCTATGTATGAAGTAATTAAAAACGGTGGTCTTGGTAGAGGCGGATTGAATTTTGATGCTAAGGCAAGAAGGAGTTCTTTCGAAATAAAAGACCTCGTGTATGCTCATATTTCGGGTATGGATTCCTTTGCCAAGGCTTACAAGGTAGCAGATAGTCTTGTTAAAGGCGGAGAGATCGATGAATTTATAAAAGAAAGATATTCAAGTTATTCCAGCGGTATCGGTGAATCGATCGTTTCCGGAGGTGAAAATTTCGAGTCTCTTGAGAAGTATGCGCTGGAAAACGGAGAACCTAAGAAGGCGTCCGGGAGACAGGAACTTCTGGAGACAATATTAAACAGCTATCTTTTTGCTTAATTAGAAAGATTCAAATTTTTTGAAATAAAAAAAGCTCCACTAATCAGTGGGGCTTTTTTTATTTATGGAAACTTTCCGGAGGACCAAGATAGCTTGGCCCCGTTTCTCGAGTTTCTACAACTATTTTCTGCAACGCCAGTCCCGGATCTACCATCCAGAATTTAAGTGTATGCTCACCCGGATTTTCGATGTAATGATTAGAAGTCATAATTTTTATATTTTCCATTACCGCTTGATTCCATTCGTGCGGATATTTCCAATCGGGAATAGTGTCATTTTTATGGACATTTATTATTTGTACTTCTTTATCGTCAAAAGAAATACCGTAATGGAGCCCTTCGGTATTATGGAAATTTTGTGTGGGGGAGAAATAGGCTTTCACTTTTACTTCCCCTTTGTTAAATATATACATTTTGTATTCTAAATGTGGACTATTTTTCCCCGGTGTTTGTCGGTCGGCTGTAACCGGAACCGGCGTTATACCTGAGAGAGTGCGGCCTAAATCCGGTATTTTTAACCAGCTAATACTATTGTTTTCTACTTTTCGGGTATAGTGTTCCGCTTCCATAGAAACATAACCGTTTCCTTCTATAAAACCTTCGATTTCTTCAGGTCTTGGCGATTTTGGGTTGTTAATTACAACTTTGACAGTAGCTTCGGCAGGTCCCATTATTTTAATTAAGGCGTTGTTGTTACCTTTTGGAGCTTT
>CAYUYB010000432.1:0-2219 GCA_964449025.1 uncultured Desulfobacteraceae bacterium | reverse complement strand
AATAATCATGGTTACGGCAAAGGGCTTCAGAAAAAGCCCGATAATGCTGCCCATGATGGAAATGGGGAATAGCACCACAACATTGGTTCCGGCGGCCGCGAGCACTGCTATAGCAGCTTCGTTCGTGCCTATTCTCGCAGCGGATTTGGGATCCCCTGTTTCATCGAGCCTTTTTATAATGGCCTCCAGGACTACTATCGAGTTTGTAACCAGGATACCCACGGACATCCCGATCGACATGAGGGTGGGTGTATTGAGTGTATAGCCCAGAGAATAGACAAAAAACAGGCCAATCACGATGGTAAGGGGCATGGTAATGCCTACCACCAGGAGCGACCTGAAATTATAGAGAAAGAGAAAGAGTATAAATGCGGTAAGGATGATACCCTGGACAACGTTGATCCAGGCGCTGTTGACCGTGGCCTCAATGAAGGTTCCATCGTCAGTGACCCAGACCAGGCCCATGCCCCCGGGTAACTCTTCCCTGATGGCATCGATAGCAGTTTTAACTCCATTTACAACCTCCACAGCATTCGCATCTGCCTTCTTGACCACCTTGATGGCCACGCAATCCCTTCCGTCTACTTTTGCCATCTGCCGCAGTTCCTCAGTGGACATCTCCACCCGGCCTATATCCCGGATAAAGCAACGGTGCCCGTCCTTATTGGTTACCTCCAGGCCGCCTATATCTACCACCTCATCAAAATCAGCATCAAATTTGACTGAATATTCCATGCCTTTTTCCCGGACTCGTCCGGAAGGGATGGTCCTGACACCCTGCTGGATCGTCTCCACCACATTTGCACTGGTGAGTCCCTTTGAGGCGAGTTTTTCCCGGTCCAGGAGTACATGGACCTCCCTTTCGGCACCTCCGACTAGGGTAACATCGGCTACCCCCGATATGACAGTAAGCCGGTCCCGGAGGGTATTATCCGCGTAATCATAGATTTCATCCAGAGGAAGATCGCCTGTCAGGGCGAGCTGCATGATGGCCGTGGCATTGATATCAAATTTAAGTATCCTGGGATCCTCTGCGTCTTCGGGCAGATCCGCAAGTATGAGATCCAGTTTTTCACGAACGTCGGTGGCCGCTATATCCACATCCACATCCAGGTTGAATTCAAGGAGTGTCATGCAGACATTTTCCATACATGAAGAGCTTACATGCTTGAGCCCTTCGATGGTGACCATCTCATCCTCGATGGGTTTGGCTATATCCGTTTCTATCTCCGAAGGAGTTGCCCCGGGATAAACCGTGGTAATTGTTATATAAGGGAGATCCGTCCTGGGCATTAACTCCAGACCCATTTTGCGTGACGCATTAAACCCCAGGATGGTCAGGGCGATGATCAGGCAACCCATGGCCACGGGTCGTCTTATGGAGGCATTTGAGAGGAACATCAGTCTTTGTCCTCTCTTAATATGGAAATCAGAGAACCGTCGTTAAGCTGATCCTGGCCCATGGTTATAACTGAGGCCTCTTCCCGGAGATCTCCGGCCGTGATCTCCACCCATCCGTCCATTTCCAGGCCTGTTTCCACCTGGACCATCTTTGCCCTTCCCCCTTTAGCCAGAAATATAATTTCGCCGCTGGTCCTTTTGAGGATAGCGTCGCGGGATACCCCAATAGCTTTGTGGCGATCCAGCACCACCTTAATCTTTGCCATGGCTCCCGGCGCCACTCCTTCTGGAGGTTCATCAAGCAGTGCCTTGACTTCAAAGTTCCGAAGCCTGTTATCTATGGTGGGGCTCCTGTATGTAACGGGTATTTCACCCAGATCGATTCCATTTGCGGACACACGCATTTTTGTTTGTCCCGGTAAAACGCGGGCGTAATACTGGTCAGGTAGAAACGCGGATATTTCCAGGATTGACAGGTCATCTATTCGAAGCACAGCGGTTCCGGCTCCGGCCATTTCACCGGGCTCCCGGTATCGTTTGCTGATATAACCGGTGATGGGGGTTTTCACCAGGGAGTCTTCCAGGTCTTTGGAAGAGATAATCAGGTTGCTCCGGGCCTGTTCCAGCCGCCGCTGGGCCAGGTCGGCGTTGGCACGGGCTTCTTCAAGGGAGGCCTTGAGCTGTTTGAATCGAGACTCCTGGGACTCAAGGGCATTTTTGGTTACTGCCGCGTCATCTTCATACAGGCGCTTGAAACGTTCATAGTCGGTGCGGGCCTTTTCAAAATCCGCCTCAACCTTGGCAACCGTAGCCTGTTT